>NZ_JADBUE010000236.1:0-10399 GCF_020245805.1 Microcystis sp. M179S2
CCAGAGGGAATCTCTCCCCAAGCGTATTAGTTTCGGTGTGTCCCACCGTACTTAGTCCCTTTTTGAGAATGTTGATAGCGGCGTTAATATCTCTATCTTCTACATAGCCACAATGGGGACAAACATGGGTTCTCGTCGATAGAGATTTAGGGACTTTTTGACCACAATTAGAACAATTTTGACTCGTGTTATGGGGGGCTACTGCTACCGTAACCTTACCATATTTAAAACCAAAATACTCTAACCATTGTCGAAAAATAGACCAAGCCACATCATTAATAGATTTAGCTAGTTTAGAGTTTTTTACCATGCTTTGAATATTTAAGTTTTCGTAAGCGATGAAATCGTTAGATTTAATGACGTGCAATGCCTCTTTTTCGACAAAGCCTTTACGTTGCCTACTTACTCTTAAATGCTTTCTAGCATATCTCTTTCTAGCTTTTTGGTAGTTGTTTGATTGGGGTTGACCTTTTCTAAACTTTTTAGATTTCTTCCGATTCAGTCGATTTAATCTTTTTTCTGCCTTGCGATAGTATTGCGGTATCTCTACCGTTTCCCCATCACTGTTAGCGTAGAAAACTTTTAAACCTACATCCAATCCCACACATCTTTTTGTTGGTTCTAGGGGTTTAGCATATTCCCGAATATCAACGCTAAGACAGAATTGGACATAATAACCATCCGCTCGTTTAACAATCCTAACTCGTTTAATTTGGTCAATAGGGTAAAAGTTTAGGTTTCTAGTTCCTTTTAGTTTAACCGTGCCAATGTTTTTCTTATCTGTGAAAGTGATTTTCTTTCTATCCTCCGATAGTTTCCATCCGGAGTTTTTATATTCCACAGAACGATTATTTTTCTGAAACTTGGGATAACCCTTTTTACCTTTAACCTTTTTCTTACAATTATCATAGAAACGGGCAATAGCTGACCAAGCTCGTTCTGCCGATGCTTGTCTAGCAGTAGAATTTAGAGTATCGACAAACTTGAACTGTTTGGCAAGAACCGCACAATATTTATTGAGAGAATATTTATCGATTTTGTCTTCTCTCTTGGCATCCATCCAAAGCCTTAAAGCCTTATTACGGATGAATTGTACTGTACGAATAGCTTCATCAATGGCAGAACACTGACTTGGTTTAACCACGGCTTTCATTTCTAAGACAATCATTGTTGATCGACCTCAAACAACTTATTTTATGTTAACCTGTATAGCACAAATTGTCAAGATTTTAGTTGACATTGAGCTTTTACATTGAGCCTTTACATTGAGCCTTTACATTGAGCCTTTACATTGAGCCTTTACATTGAGCTTTTACATTGAGCTTTTACATTGAGCTTTTACATTGAGCCTTTACATTGAGCTTTTACATTGAGCCTTTACATTGAGCCTGTCGAAATGTGTCGAAATGTGTCGAAATGTCGTGCTTCGTGTCACTGAGCTTGTCGAAGTGCTGTTTTATACTGGTCGGGGTTTCATCCCGTCGCTAAAAGCGAGGGCTTCGGCCGTGAGTTCAGCCGAACGGTCTTCACCCCGACATTCAAGATAAATTCTCATAGTGAGTCATCCTTTGTAAGCATCTTTTCGATGTCTACAACTCAGAATGATGACAACTGAGCCTTGATCGTCAATTTCATAACGCACTCGATAATCACCTACCCTAAGACGATATTCATTGGCATAGCCTTGCAACTTTTTAACTCCCGAAGGACGGGGTTCGTCAGTCAGCAGAAGGATTTTTTCGTTCAGGCGAGTTTGCACATCATCTGGAAAGCTTTTCAACTGCTTCTGCACAGGTTTAGGGATGATGACTTCGTAATTCATGAAGCTTGTTCAGATTGATTAGTGATATATTCTTGAATAGTTTGATAGTCGCCTATCTGATAAGCCTTTCGTGCTTCCTCTACTTCAGCTAACACCTCTGGATCATTTTCCATGGACTCTTCTTCTGATTCAAAAATCTGATCTTCTATAATTTCCATAAGTTTTCGTTTCACTCCTAAATCAAGGGTGGCAATTGCCTCGATTAAAGACTCTAAGGAGACTTGCATTTTAACCATTACCATGCTGTTTGTCCTCCAATTTTTACTTTTTTTGAGCGTTTAGGGGCGATAATCTGAATTACCTGACTCTCTAGTGCTGAGGCTATAGCTGATCCAATGCCGCGAGAACCTCCTGTAATCAGTGCTTGATAATTTGTGGCATTTGTCATGGATTAACTCAACCCAAAAACCAGTCTTCCCGTGGTTTGAAAGTTAAATAAAACTCCCTGAATGGTAGCCAGCAGAGCGGCTAACTTGTAATCCAGTCCAATAAGAATAAGAGTGGCAAAGGAAAAATAACCAAACAGTGTATTTATTACACCAACCAGCAAGAAACGGACAAATCTATGTTTCTTGACAATGCCAACAAGTTTATTATTTTTAAGAAGATACATTATTCATCATAAAAAAATGAGGTTAACTCAGCGGTAAAGCGAATAAGGAATTCAAGCAAACCGCTAAGCAGATGGATTAGCCTTCCCAAATAGCCCAAGAACAGTAAGGCTGATGAGGGAAACATCTTAACGCTAGATTATTTAAACCAAGAACCTCGGCGACAGCTTGAGTTTCTCCAGGGAAGTGCTGACAGTTCAATTCATCAAACACCAGTAAAGAACCTTTGGTTAGTCTAGGAATGATTTTTTCTAAGACATCTTTGGTTGGCTTGTAAACATCCATGTCAAGAATAGCCATGGCAACAATGGCGTGAGTGTTATCATCTAACCACTTAGGAAATGTGACTGAAGCATCTCCCTTAATCAATTCAAACTTTTTGATTTGAGGGATAGGTGATAAGCCTTGATGCAAGTTCAAGATGTCCTCAAGAACTTTTTCATAATCTTCTGATACCTTGTACTGTCCTACTTTTGAAAACCCTCCGTCTTTCTCGTCAATGGTTGCGAAACCTTCAAAAGTGTCAAAACCATATATCTTACGTGCGTGGTTATACGGCTCAAACATTCCCCGAAGATTGTTCAACGTTGTGAGCGTAGCACCCCATTGTACTCCAAATTCCAAGATTACACCTTGTACATCAACGATCTTTTTGTACAACTCATAGTAGTGAATTAAACGAGAAAACACTTGTCGCTTGAGCGTTACCTGAATGTCCCAGTTCCAAGCTCTACCCCCCATGACTGGCAACAATTGATCAACATATTTACGAAGTGATGCATCTATCTCCGCTTCAGTTGCGCTTCTTTGAGTAAACTCATCACTCTCGAGATGCAAAGCTTTATTTTTCATTTTTATCCTCCTAAGTTTTAGATGGTGTAAATTTACAGGGTTAGATCGTCAACACAAACCTGGACAGAGCCAGTGAAAAAGCTAGTAGTGGACAGGCACTATCTTTAGCTAATAAAATACAAAATTGAGTCATCATACACATCTGAGTAATGCCTAAAATATACTTTATATTTAGGATTTTGCGCTAAAAGGGTAGAAACAATGTCAACAAGGTCAGAGGGTCTGTGGTAGGCAGCGACTAAAACATCAGGAGCAGAAGAAAGAAGCCTTGTGCAACCACTTAGAGCTTCTGCTTCCGAGCCTTCTATATCTAGCTTAATTAAATCAACATTTTCATTGATTATCGAATCGAGCTTTGCTGCACAAACACTTCCAGAATCTTCCTTGACAACAGAGAACATCCCATTGTGATCTTCCAAAAAAGAAAGCATACAATTACTAGACCAAGCTGCATAAGGATAAATAACCAGACCATTGTTAAAATCCTTTGCCTGCTGCGCAATTTTCTTAACAAATTCAAGATTTGCTTCTACCGCATGAACCCGATCTAATGGGAAAAATGCTCGCGCTGCCTTTATTGTATCGCCGTCAAAAGCACCAACATCAAGAAAGTTTTTATAGTCTCTTGACTTGAATTTAAGAGGTACATCAAACCACATCCATTTGTTATTCACACGGGAGTTTTGGAGATGAAGTGGATTGAGCGAAGCTCTAAATAAAAGAATATCCAAAAATTGACTCTTGGAGTCTTCCTGCAAAACAGTATATACCCAATATAGTCTATCCAGATCATGGACAATGCAATTAGACATCTCTCTTTTCCTAGACTGTAGATGCACTAAATCGTAAAGAAATGTTGCCTCTTCATAAAAGATATGATTGTCAAAAACCATATCCTTTTGCTCAATCTGATTTTGTCCAGAGCCTAATATCACTTGAAAATCGATTAAGTCATCGATTTGATTGACCACATCAAATCCATCGCTACAGGCACTTTCCAAGGCATTAGGGTTTACATCATAAATTTGTACCGCTTGCTTTGCGAGTCTTAGCTGCTTGGATATTTGTTTACCTTTATTTCCATAACCAAATATAGCTAAAGGCTTATGTTTTTTACCTTCCAGAACTTCTAATCTAGAATCTCTGACATCGATTGCTTTCTGAATTTTCGTTTGAAAGTCTTCAAAGTTGATCATTTTGGGTTATCCTCCAGTTTTGGTAAAAAATTTACAGCTTTTCTCTGAATTAGAAAAATCGTTCAAGCTTGTCTAAAGCTATCCAAAAACCCTCACCTCCATTTTTATGTCCCTGCCAAATTTCAGGAATAAAAGACGCTTGAAGGTTTACTTTGCCTAGGACTTCAGCGAGAGCAGGAAAATCAATCTCCCCTTCTCCAATTTGTAATCCTTCTCCATCTACACCGGTAGCATCAGCAATGTGCAGATGAGCAATGTATTCTCCCACCTCTTCAATATATTCTGTCAGAGACCATTTATAACGATTACAGGCTAGTTTTGCATGAGAGACATCACAACAGATTCGATAGTTATGCTCACGACAGAAAGAGGCTATATCATCGGGATCTACGAAGATATTATGATGGCTCTGTCCACCAAAGTGCCAAGGTAGAGGTGGCATTGTTTGGGGGATAATCTCAACTCCCGTTTGATCAAGTTTTGCCAAACTGTCTAGAAGAGTTTCATACAATTTATGACGCTGTGTTGCTGGTAGAAAAGCATCCAAAGTAAATCCTCCTACATTCGTTACTATTTGCGTTTTAGTTGTGTTCGGAAAAAATTTAGTCAGTTCTCTAGTAATGTCAATAACTTTTTGTAAATTTTCGATTGACTGTTGACGATATGCTTCATCTTGAGAACACAAATCGAGAATGTGATCTCCTGCAAATAATTCAGGACTATGAATAACTAATTGGCAATTATAACTAGAGTTAAAGTATTCACTTATATCAGCTTCCATGTCTTTGTAGCTGAGATGAAATTCTAACAGTTCAAGGTTGGTCTTATTCAATAGTTTTTGAAAGTCATGATACCTAACCGGTATCCCCCATTTTCTACGGAAATCGTACTGTCTCGGTTGAATTGTTTCTGATATTAAATCACTGTCAAAAAAGAAATCACCAGCTTTCAAGTTTCTCTTAGCTTTTAGTCCAATCAGTTCTTGTTTGCGGTTGGGTTGTAATCCGCGACCAGGACTTTTCACAGCCAGCATTTCTTCTGTAATGATTTCTCCCGGTGCTAAATCGCAGGTAATTACCAAGCTTTTAGCTAAGGTTTCTCGATTCATTAACTCCCCCTGACTAAGACGACGTTCGGAGTTTGTTCCCATCGCTTCTTCTACTTGTCTGATTCCCTCTACCATCGCTTGAAATTCGGGAAATAACAAGCTAACCTTATGATCGTTACCTTCCCAAGACTTATCTAAGGTAAAATGTTTTTCGATCACCTTTGCTCCTTTTGCTACAGCAGCGACCGCAACATAAATACCGCGTTCGTGACCAGAATAACCCACAGGACATTCACCGATTTCTTTAAGACGATCTAAATAATTAAGATTAATGTCCTTAAAGGGGGCGGGATATGTGGAATTACAGTGCAGTAATATATACTGTGTTCCCAAACTCTTTAATAGTTTGACCGCTTCAATAATTTCCGACTCATTAGACATTCCCGTAGAACAAATTAAAGGTTTTCCAGTTTTCGCGAGGGCTGTAAGTAGGTCATAATTAGTAAGATCGGCAGAGGCTACTTTATAAGCAGACATCCCGTAATTTTCTAGTAAGCTTAGACTTTCTATATCCCAGGGAGTGCAGAGGGGAAGAATATTTCTCTCTTTACAATAATCAAACGCCGCAAACATTTCCTGTTGACTGAGTTGAAATCGAGATAACAGGTCTAATGTATATTGAGAACCCAAATCTTCGGAAAAATCATTGGCGTTGCCAGCATTGTGATAAAGAGACGATAAATCTCTCATTTGAAACTTAGCGCAATTTGCTCCCGCTTCTTTGGCTAAATCAATCAGTTTTTTAGCTGAGTCTAAACTCCCATTATGATTGTTGCCAATCTCAGCAATGACAAAAGTTGGTGAATTATGACTAATGACAAAATCCCCAATGGTTATTCCTGGTGAGCGGTTCCATGCGATCGCAATTAATCGTCGTTGACGATCTAAAATTGGCATCACCTCGCCACCATTGGAGAAATAGGACTCGCATTTGCTTAATCCCTCATCTTCCCAAACGAATAAAAATTTCTTATTATAAGCAAAATGAATGGGTTTATTGAGATCCATATCATTTTGTGCAATCATCCATCTACGAAAATCACCGTCTGTAAATATCCCTTCTAGAACTCCATCCTCCGTCAAGCAAAACACCACTCTTCTGCCATTGCTGCTGATTTTTTTTAAGGCATTGAGGATACTTTCTTCGGAAAAAGTAATATATTTGGTGATACTCTTTTCAACTAACATATATTCTCCTTTTGTGTAATTTAATAAATAAATCTAAATTTACTCTTCGACTAAAGGCACAATCATATTAGAAATAAACTCCTCCCGTTCTAAAAAAGGCCACAAATCTTCTAGGGGTCTAGATACCATAGTACCATCATCTTTTTTGAAGGATGATAGGCTAGGGGCGCGGACTTCATCTGTTGGTACCATAACCTCACAAACTATCGGATCGCTGCTATTGAGAATATCTCTAATCTGTTCTCTTAAATTAGCTGAACTGGATATTTGTGCCGTAGCTAAACCATAAGCAGAAGCAACATTCAGGAGATTAGGTAAGGTTAAACCACTGGTGGCATCCGCACCAACCAAACGCCCAAAATACTTTTTCTGCGAACTTCTAATAGAAGCAAACCCTTGATTATTGAAAACAAAAAATTTAATCGGTAAATTCAAGCGATGGACGGTTTCTAACTCCTGAATATTCATCTGAAATCCTCCATCACCATCTACACATATTGTGCGTCTAAGATCGCTGGCTAGACAAGCCCCTATACTGGCAGGTAGTCCAAAACCCATCGATCCTAACCCTCTAGTGTGAAATATCCTTTGCCCTGTCTTTACTTCAAAAACCAACAAAAATACTTCTATGCCATTGCCCGAACTACCGGACACTATGACATCATCGGAGGTAAGCTCTTCTGCCAAAACTTGAGAAAATACATAGCTACTAACTCCCTCGGTTTGTTCCCAATATTGAGGAAGAACAAGTGGGTATTTATTTTTCCACTCTTGGCAACGTTTTATCCAACTCTCATGGTTTTTGAGATTAAGTTTATCCTTCTGCTTGAGCAGCTCTTGAATAAAATCCTTGGCATCCGCACAAATTGGCAGTTCAATTTTTGTTTTCATTTTGTTGATTTCGTACTGATCTATATCAACAATGATTTTTTTGGCCGCTCTTGCTAATTTATCGTGAGCATACCCAGTTAAAGCCATATCTAAGCGTGCGCCAATGGTTAGAAGCAAATCTGAATTTTGTAGGGTAAAATTTGCTCCTCTTGGTGCCATCGAACCTGGCCTGCCAAAACATAAAGGATGATTGCTGGCTATTAAATCAAGCCCCAACCATGTCGCTAAAACAGGGATATTCAACCCTTCGACTAATTCCAAAAATTCCTTTTGTCCATCTGCAAGTCTAACCCCATTTCCCACCAATAATACTGGTCTTTCTGCTTCATTTAATAACTCAATTAGCTGAGAAACTTGATTGCTGAGATGGTGAAGATCAAAACTTGGCGAAACTTCTTTGGAATCAAAACCTTGCTGTTTTTCAGGATCAATCATTGCCCCTTGAACATCCAAGGGAATATCAATCCATACTGGACCTGGACGACCAGATTTAGCTAAATAAAGAGCTTTTTCTAAATGATATTTAATAGTATTTGGATCGGTAATAGTTATCGCGTATTTAGTGATAGATTGAACAATAGAAACAATATCTACTTCTTGTACTCCCAGTTGCCTTACGGCCAAATCCCCCATCAAGTCTGCTCGTTTAACCTGACCAGAAATAAATAAACATGGAGTTGAGTCAAGCCATGCTCCTGCTAAACCTGTGACAGTATTTGTTCCTCCTGGACCGGAAGTAACAATAGCCACACCAAGATTATTTGTCACTTTCGCATAAGCTTCGGCTGCGATGGCACTAGCTTGTTCATGTAGGTTACAGACAAACTCAATATCTGGACACTTCCCCAATGAATCGTTTAAGTGCATTGCACCACCACCGGGCAGCAGAAAAACGTGCTTTACACCCTGTTTGGCAATAGACTCGATTACATAGTCCGACAACTTAATCATAATTTTTTTTGTTTCTTTTGGATAATGTTAGAAGCTTGGCCAAATCTAATTTTTTACCAACTGAGCTTATCGCCATTAAACACGATCCTTGAATTTTTGTCAATAACTTGTCTGTTTTTTCCCAGTACTCTTGCAATTTCCTATTATTTAAGGTTTTCCATAAGTTTCAACTCCTTCTTAACTTCTAAGATCTTGATGAATTATAACTAGCCGTTCGGATAATTGATTCCCCTAGGGAAATCAAGGGTTTAAGTTGTAACTCAGAAAACGCTCGTTTTACTGAAGGAACGTAACGTTCAGCAGGTTTACCCGGGATAGGTTCTTTAGCTATAATTACCTCGACTTTTAATACAAATGTACTGGCAACAACTTTTGCTAATTCAGCGATAGTTAAATCCTCATCTGAACCGACATTGTAAGGGTAGCATGATTTTCCCTTAAACAAAATTGTCCACAGCCAAATCGCCAAATCCGCCGCGTAGAGATAAGAACGATAAGGACTACCATCCCCCTGGATGAGAATCGGACCCCCCGTCATACCATCTCGAATGAAATTACCAATAGCAAAATGGGTATCCAGTGGCAAATAGGGACCGACAAAGGCAAAGCAGCGAGCAATTTTCGTTTCTAAGCCCTGTTGTTTAGCATAGAGAGTACAGAGCATTTCTGCTGCCCGTTTTCCTTCTGCATAAGCATAACCCGGATTAGTTAAATCAGGAGAGCCTAAATAGTCTTCAGAAACATGGGTTATCTCAGGGGGTTGTTTGCCATAAACGGCGCCGGAACTGGTTAATAAGAACTTTTTAGCCTGACAAAATTTAGCAAATTCTAAAGTATGCCTTGTTCCCTCAATAATCGTATCAAACATCAGTAAGGGATCTTCTTGATTGAGCTTGGCACTCGCTTCAGTGGCACCATGAATAATATAAGAAAACTCCCCTTCAGGAAACTCAAATGACCTAACATCACCGCTATGGAATTGAATAGCGGGATGATTGGCTAAATGAGGAGCTTTTTGCCTGAAAATATCAGGATTTCTGGTTAAAACCACTGCCGATGCTTTTAAGTCTAGCTGATCATTAGCCCAAATAAAACTTTCTAATAACCAACAGCCAAAAAAGCCTGTACCTCCGGTAATAAATATCCGTTGTCCCCGCAATTCCTCCCAGAGGTCCTTAGTGTGGGCGAGAATGTGATTTAAGTCATTTGTTAGGTTAGGTTGCATCTTCAGCCCCGAATCATTACCAAGATTCCTTCCATGATTTTATCAGCATTTGACAAGTCTCCTACAAGGTTTCTGGTTCAACGCCTAATTCTCTTAATTTTTCAACTAATTTTTGCCGTAACATTCGCTCCTGTTCGAGTTGATATTCAGTTTGTGCGACTCGTTCACTCCCCCACAATAACAGATTGCCCGACTTATCCCACCAGCGCAACCAATAGGCTGTTACTTCCGCTTTTTTTCCCTGCCAGACTCCCAAAAATAAGTTAATCTCTGCTATCCAATAACGATTGTTTTCATCAGGTTTTTGTTGTTCATACCTTCCTTGATTTAATCGATAAATTTCTAATTCTCCAGTTTTTGGCTGAAAAATTCCATAGACAGGTACTTGTAAAATTTGCTCGTAAAAATACCATTTTCCATAGGGATAGTGAGGATTGATGGAATATTCACCCCCTTCGGTTTCCGAGATAAACTCTAGGACAATGGTAGGAATTTCTCCTTCAAGATGGGGAGTATAACTGCGCCGAATTTTTCCGCTAGGAATCGGTTTTACCG
>NZ_JADBUE010000237.1:0-3248 GCF_020245805.1 Microcystis sp. M179S2
TAACCCTTATATAGAAAGGCATTTAGCGATTTTTGTCAATTGTTTTTGATCTAGAGCGAACTAATCAATTAAGTCTCTTACCAGATAAGGATTTAGTCGATTTATGCCCCCCTATCGAACCATACCAAGTAACGAAGAACCCGATTATCATTGTGATTAGAGTAGGACCCGCTGTATGCCTTTTCCGATTTCCCAGGGATTATTTCAATTTGATTTAATCGATCACTTCGCTGTTTTAGGAGTGTCGATCGATGCCGAACATGAGGAGATTCGCGAGCGTTACTTAAAAATTGCCTATAAACTTCACCCCGATACCTGTCGCCTTTACACCCCCGCCGAAAGGGAACAGGCTAATCAGTTACTCGCCAAATTAGTTAACCCAGCCTACGAACATCTAGGCCGTGACCTATCTCGGGAAGAATTCCGGCTTATTTTAGCACAAATGGGCAAGGCAATGGCGAGAGATGCGGGTAAAATCACCATCAGTAGCGAACCGGCTAGAAAACTAGCCCAATCTAGCGCTAACTATGAATTAGCCTATCAAAAAATCCTGCAATCCTTGGCGATCAATCAATATACCGCCCTAGAAAATACCTATCAGAAAATCGCCCAACTCAGTGAACTCAATCTGGTTTATCTGATGTTAACCGAAGGTCAGGGCAACAAGAAAACCACCCGGAAAGTCTTTATCTCCCAAGGCAATCCTAACCAGTCCGAGTTAGTCGGGGCTACTTTCATCACGGCAGCCGAGGCTAAAGCCAAAGAATCGCCCCTAGAAGCCTATATTCGCCGCGCCCAAGCCTCTCTTGACCAAAATAACCCCGCCCAAGCTTTGCGAGAATTGCGCGATGCCCTGCGGCAAGAACCAGATAATGGCATCTGTCACGCCCTGCTCGGTTTAGCCTACCTGCAACAAAATCAACTCTCCATGGCCCGGGTTCATATCAATCGCGCCTGGCAAGTCAGCCCCAAAGATGCGACGGTGATTAGGTGCAAACGGGAACTAGATAAAGTAGTTAATCCTAATGTTGAAATGGAAGACCAGAAGGGACAAAAAAAGGAAGGGGATCGCAAGGGCGGTTTTTGGTCTCTATTTGGTGATAAAAAGAATAACCAGATCAAACCATAACGGTATAAGTATGATACCAAATTCTCATTTTAACCCGCGTGTTACCCAATGCGGGTTACAGGAGAAAAGAAACGATCAGCCCGAGACTCAAGCTCAAAATAGACAGACAAAACAGATCTACCCTGATCAGTAATAGTTAGGGTTTGCGGCAAAAAGTTTTTCGTGGGGGCAGGGTGTGGGGTGTGGGATCTAGGGTTTTACCCATTTTCAGGGGGTCAATTACCTAATTTTCGGGGAAAAAGTGCCTAAATTTCCCCCCTGATCACTCCAAGGGCTGGCACTTTTTGATTTCAAAAAAGCCTAAAGATATTATCCAACGAGGTTTTTAGATTTATTCAGCAGACCCTATATAGAGAATGGTCAAGCCCCTGTCTTTTCGCTGTTTACTGTTTGCTGTTTACTTTTTTCTTTTCTCTTGGGATAAGATTGTGATCGATCGAGTTTAGGGAATTTTTATGACCACGGAAAGTTTAGCGACTTCAGAAGCAATAGAGTCAATGACCGATGAATTTCTGGCTAGTACGAGCAGTCACCAAGAAATGATTGAAATGGTTATTTCTACTCTGCAGCAGAATGATACTGCTATGGTACAACATACAGACAAAGGTTATCTTTGGAAGTTTCAGTATGGTAGCGTTGAGGTATTTGTACAGTTAACTGGGGAAAGCGATGATGATTTTCTAACGGTGTGGTCTTCTGTCCTCAAATTACCCGTTAAGGATGAATTGGGATTAACCCGCAAGTTATTAGCGATGAATTGTGCCGAAACCTTTGAATCTCATTTTGCCATTATGAATGATCAGGTGGTGGTGATTTCTCAGCGCACTGTGGCCGATTTGTCTGCTGGGGAGATTTCGCGGGCAATTACTCTCGTGGCGACGGTGGCAGATAATAATGATGAAATGTTACGAGAATCCTTTGGTGGCAGCTAAAATTTGGCGTTATATCCCTCCAATTATCTCATCGGCAGAGCTACAAATGGCGATCGATTCTTGGTTACTAGAGCAACACCGTTGTGGTCATCATCCCCCGACTCTGCGTTTTTATCAATGGTCGCCCCCGGCTATTTCCTTGGGCTATCATCAACGGCAATATCCCGATTTTTGGCGTAATTTGACTTGGCAAGGTCAAAAAATCTCCCTAGTTCGTCGTCCTACCGGTGGACGGGCCGTACTACATCAGGGGGATTTGACTTATATGGTGGTAAATTCGGGGATGAAGGGGAATGTTAGGGAAGTTTACCAGCAAATCTGTCAATTTTTAATCACAGGCTGGCAAAATCTCGGTCTGGAATTGTCCTACGGTGCTGCCGGCCGGGGATATATCCATTCTGCTAACTGTTTCGGTACGGCTACCGGTGCGGATTTAGTCGATAATTGGGGAAATAAATTTATTGGGAGCGCCCAACTGCAACGGGGTTCCTCGGTTCTCCAACATGGTTCGATAGTGCTAGAGCAAGATAATTCGCTGTTTGAACAAGTTTTCGCCAGTGCTGCCCCTAAAAAGCTGAATTTAGCCCCAGATTTGACCCTAGAGACCCTTATCGCTACCCTGAAAACCGCCGCCGAGGATTGCTTTGATTGTCAATTGCTAGAACAACCCCTCGAGGATTGCGAGTGGCAATCAATTAAAAAAATGAATATAAATACTCATTGACAAAAAAGTTTTTGTGTGCATAAAAAATCAATTATGAGTCAAGTTGTATAGATTTGTAATTTTTTGCTAATAATGAGTAAAGGTAGATAGAGGCCGCAAGGAACCAAAGTCTTACCGAACTCGAAATTATTGTCTAGCTTGTGCTAGTTTAAGAAACGTTAATCTTTTACAGTTTGTGAGGATTAACGAGCGATCGCAGCTAGTTTAGTTAAGCTAATCCAGTCAATCGATCGCGCCATCTTATAAGACAATGGGAGTAATCCCAGACTCAAAAAAGTTAAGAAATCTTGCCCGTGATTTCAGTTAAGCAAGAGGAAAAATACCCATGACCATTGCTGTCGGACGCGCCCCAGAAAGAGGGCTGTTTGATGCTCTCGATGACTGGCTCAAAAGAGACCGTTTCGTCTTCATCGGTTGGTCTGGTTTACTACTCTTCCCCTGCGCCTTCATGGCCCTAGGTGGA
>NZ_JADBUE010000238.1:0-30587 GCF_020245805.1 Microcystis sp. M179S2
ACTTATCATTTTCGTTATTTAGGTCATATATGGTAAATATGACTTATCTTTTTTGGGAGTCTGTGTCTGTATTCCATGCTACATAAGCTTTTCAGCTGGCTTGTCCCCCTGTCAGCTTTAGCGGTATTATACGAATCGCAAGGCAGATACGCAGAAGCAGAACCCTTGTGCAAGAGAGGCCTTTCTCTGATAGAACAGCTATTAGGAGAAAACAATCTCTATTTTGCTACCAGTCTCAATAATTTAGCAGAATTGTACCAATGTCAAAGCAGATACGCAGAAGCGGAACCCTTGTATAAGCGCTCCCTTTCTCTGAGACAACAGCTATTAGGAGAAAACCATCCCGATGTTGCTGCCAGTCTCAATAATTTAGCAGAATTATACAAATACCAAGGCAGATACGCAGAAGCGGAACCGTTGTATGTGAGAGCTATTGCTATTTATCAAGAAAGATTAGGAGAAAATCATCCCCATACCCAAAAAGTAAGGCAAAATTTTATGATTCTGTTGTCGCGATTATCCGATGAAGAATTACAGCAAAGATTCCCCGATTAGACAGTTAATCTCTTAAAAAGTATCAGGTAGGTAAAAAAATATATATAGCGTTTCCTATTCGCAAGAGGTACATTATCGATGTTGAAAAGCTTAATCAGCAAAGGTTTAATTATGCCCCACAGGTGTGAGAAATGCTATATCTCCTTCCCCGGTTTTACTGGGGAGCGCTCAGTTTCCGGGAGATCCTAACCAAGCTTCTCAATCTTCTAGTTCAGAGAAATCGAATAAAGCTGCTGCCTTCCTTTAAATACGCGCAAAAAAGTCCCCTACAACTGGCAAAATTTTGTCTTTGCTCTGTATCTTTTATTTGCTTGACTTTTTGAGCAACTTGTGCTAGTAAATCTGGGAGCGAGTCTAAAAATAGGGTGTAGGCAACAGTATGCGATCGCCAATACCGCATCAGATTATACTTCATCTTTATGAGAAAAGCAGTATGAAGACAGGCACTGATGCAAAAGGGAGAATAAATAATCAGTTTTTAATAACCAGATTTAGTATCAGTGCAGAAATAATGACCCTACCAGCCTAAAAATAGCAAAAAACCCGGCGGGAAAATCTCCCCACCGGGTCAAAAAGGCAAAAGTAAAGAATTATTTCTGATCGGCCTTTTTGCTTGACTTATCGCCCATTTTGTACTTACGCAAGAAGCGATCGACCCGGCCCTCCGTATCGATCATCTTCTGGGTTCCCGTATAAAAAGGATGATTACCCGACCAAACCTCCACATGAATTTCTGGTTTTGTCGAACCCACCGTCATCACCAGTTCACCATTACAGATCACCTTAGCTTCCGGATACCAAGTAGGATGAATTTTTTTCGGCATAATAAACCTCTCTATTAACCTAACGTTTCGAGTATTGAGGCGCTTTGCGCGCTTTGTGAAGACCGTATTTTTTCCGTTCCTTCGCCCGGGGATCCCGAGTCAGATAACCTTCACTCTTGAGGGGAGGACGATTTTCCGGCGCTAATTGACATAAAGCTCTAGCGACACCCAATTTCACCGCGTCCGCTTGGCCGGTCAAACCACCGCCCTCGGCCTTAACGATGATATCATACTCGTTTTCCAGTCCCAAAGTCTCCAGAGGAGCCTTGATCGTCTGGATATAGGTGGGAATGCGGTTAAAATGGGTTTCTCCATCGCGACCGTTAACGGTAATTGCCCCCGTCCCCGGCACGAGACGCACGGAAGCGACCGCTGATTTGCGTCGTCCCGTTCCCCAATAAACTACCTTATTTTTACTGTCCGTGGCTTGCATTGACTTAATTTCCTCCTGCGGGAATCGTATTAATCGCTAAAACTTCCGGTTGTTGTGCCTGATGGGGATGTTCCGCACCGGCATAAACTTTCAGTTTCGTGAACAATTTCCGACCTAAGCTATTTTTCGGGAGCATTCCCTTAACAGCGTGTTCGATAATCCGTTCGGGAATGCGTTTTTGCAGTTTATCGAAGCTTTCTACCTTCATACCACCCGGTCTGCCGGAGTCGCGGCGATAAACTTTCTGTTGGCGTTTTTTGCCCGTCACCGTCACTTTTTCAGCGTTAATAACAATGACAAAATCCCCCGTATCCAGATGGGGGGTGAAAGTGGCTTTATTTTTGCCCCGTAGAATCATAGCGATCTCGGTGGCCAGACGACCTAGACGCTGATCGGCCGCATCAATGACGTACCATTTCTGCTCTAGAGTCTCTAAATTTGGTAGAGGTGTTTTGTTCATGGTGAGTTTGCCTTGGTTTACAAAAATAATTGTTTTTATTGCCGAGCTGGGTGTTGGGGTGTTGGGGTGTTAGGGTGTTGGGGTGTTGGGTTTTAGTTGAAATTCCCCTATTCCCCCATTACCCTATTCCCCTATCCCCTCTGCTCGGAAATAATAAAGAGGCTGAGTCTCGAACCAGACGCTATCGGCAAAGGGAAAATCGGCGTAACCCACCCGCAGTAAACATAGTCCTTTAGCTGGTGCGGCGTATTTGACCAATTCTCGGCGCTGATTGACCCAGATGTCGGTAAAGTTTTCTAGCGATCGCTCACCAGTTCCCACCTCCACCAACATTCCCACCAATAGGCGCACCATCCCGTACAAAAAGCCATTGGCTTGAATTTCCATCTGTACAAACGGCCCTTGACGGTAGCATTCCACCCCTTGTACTTCTACCCAGGAATGGTCACGACTAGAGTTAGCACGGTGAAAGGCGGCCAGATGGTGCTTACCCAATAGGGGCTTTAAGGCCCTGGCCATCAAATCGGCATCGAGGGGACGATGGTAGTAGTGCCAACTAAAGGGGCTAACAAATAGATTGGGGATGGGGTCGGTATAGAGGGTGTAACGATAACGTCGCCAGAGGGCCGAGAAACGGGCGTGCCAGCGATCGGGAACCCGGGCCGAGGCCCGGATGACGATATCGTCATCTAGCCGAGCATTGAGAACCTTAGCCCAATGGCAAGGTGGGATCGGACTCTGCTGCTCGAAATGGGCAACTTGGGCGGCGGCGTGAACACCGCTATCGGTACGTCCGGCCCCGTGCAGAGTGACGTCATGACCGAGAATATCGGCCAGAGCCTTCTCGATTTCCTCCTGCACACTCCTGTGATGGGGTTGCCGTTGCCAGCCGTGGAAATTAGTTCCCACATACTGGATAACTAGGGCGATCCGCGACTGGTGGCAAGCTGTCATCGTTACATCAGTTCGATAATCGCCATGGGGGCATTATCCCCGCGACGGCGCAGGGTACGCACTACCCTGGTATAACCGCCGTTACGGTTGCCATAACGGGCCTGGGCTCCTTCAAAGAGGGCATGAACCAGTTGTTTGTCGTAGATGTAGCCCATAGCTTGGCGACGGGCGCTCAGGGAACCGTCTTTAGCTAGGGTGATAATGTGGTCTACCTCTGCTCGCACCGCTTTCGCTTTCGCTAGGGTGGTGGTGATCTGACCGTGGCGAATTAGCTGGGTGGCCAAGCTGCGCAGCAGTGCCTTTCTTTGGTCAGCCGGTAGACCCAATTGAGGCACTTTACATCGATGTCTCATGGTATTTTCCTGGAATTGGGTTTACTTGCTTTTTTCTTGGGGTAGGGTGATGCCTAACCGTTTTTGTAGGGCTTCAATGACTTCTTCCGCCGATTTCTGCCCAAAGTTTTTGATTTCTAAGAGATCTTCTTGGCTGTAATCGAGGAGGTCGGCTACGGTGTTGATCTGCGCTCGCTTCAGGCAATTGTAGGCGCGCACGGATAATTGTAGTTCCTCGATCGGAATTTGGTTTTCTTGGTTGATCTCTTGGTCGTCAAAGTTACCGGAGGATTCGAGGGCGTTGAGATCCTTGAGCGGGTTAAAGAGATTAACTAGCATATCGGCCGCTTGGGAAAGGGCTTCTTTGGGGTTAATGCTCCCGTTTGTCCAAATTTCTAAGAGCAGACGATCTCTAGCTTGACCGCTTTCGGAACGGATATCTTCGACGCTGTAGTTGACTTTGGTTACGGGCATAAAAATCGAGTCGATTTGCAGAAAGTCTAGCGAAGTGGCCTCCTCTTTACTGCGATCAATCGCCCGGTAGCCTTTGCCTTTTTCCACGCGAAATTCCATCTCTAGCTTGGCCCCTTCGGCTAGGGTAGCGACGTACTGATTGCGATCGACTATCTCCACTTCTGAAGGTAAATCGAATTGTGCCGCCACTACCGTCGCCGGTCCAGTTGCCACTAAACGCCCGATCTGGGTTTGATTGGTGTAGCTTTTCAGGATGATTTCTTTCATGTTGAGCATGAGTTCCATCACGTCCTCGCGTACTCCCTGGACGGTGGCAAATTCGTGATTGACTCCCGCGATCCGCAGGGCCGTCACGGCCGCCCCTTCCAGATTGGAAATGAGAATCCGTCTCAGGGCATTACCTACGGTCGTACCCTGGCCTCTTTCCAGAGGCTCTAGTACAAATTTACTGTACTGACTCTGATTCTTGTAAGTTTTTGCTTCTACACACTCGATTTGAAATTGCGCCACCGATTGACCTCCCTTGTTCAGTTATCAGTTATCAGTTATCAGTTTTCAGTTTTCTTAGCGTTCAGCATTTAACGTTCAGCGTTCAGTTTTTTGATCAGATGGTCTTTGACGACCCGATTCTCCTGCTGATGTGCGAAAAGCTAACGGCTGCCGGCCTCAAGATCCCTGTCACCTGAAAAAGCTGTTCACTGTTTACACTCTCCGGCGTTTGGGAGGACGACAACCATTGTGGGGGATGGGGGTCACGTCCCGGATCAGGGTGATTTCTAATCCTGCTCCTTGCAGGGCCCGGATTGCGGTTTCCCGTCCTGCCCCAGGGCCACTAACCATCACTTCTAGTTGACGCATTCCCTGTTCGATCGCTCGGCGGGCAGCGTTATCGGCGGCGGTTTGGGCGGCGAAGGGGGTTCCTTTTTTGGCTCCTTTAAAACCACTCGATCCCGCCGATGCCCAAGAGATCACATCGCCTTTGCTATCGGCGATCGTGACAATGGTATTGTTGAAGGTCGATTGAATGTGAGCGACTCCGGTAGGAATATTTTTCTTCTGTTTTTTGGGTCCGGTTTTTTTGGTTGGTCGCGCCATAGTTTTTCTTGATTGGGGGATATCGCAATGAATAAAAAATTATTTCTTGGAGGGGGCTTTTTTCTTCCCTGCCACTGTCACCCGACGACCGCGACGGGTCCGCGCATTGGTTCGCGTCCGTTGCCCGCGCACGGGTAATCCTAGCCGATGCCGACGACCTCGATAGGTGCCGATATCGGCGAGGCGTTTGATGTTCATCGCCTCCCAGCGTCTCAAATCCCCCTCGATTTGATAATTTGTTTCGATATAAGTCCGTAGCGCCGCCACGTCTTCATCGCTGAGATCCTTGACCCGAGTGTCAGGGTTAACACCCGTCGCAGATAAGACTTCTTGGGAACGCGATAGACCCACTCCGTAGAGGTAGGTCAGGGCGATTTCCACACGCTTATCGCGAGGTAGGTCTACACCAGCTATCCTTGCCACGCTTTTTCTTTCTCCCTATGAACGATTTTTTTTCCAAAAACGACTACAATTAACGGTAACGATTCTCTGCCCCAAGACAGTGACTTTGGTGGTTTAACCTTGTCTCTGCTTGTGTTTGGGGTTAGAACAAATTACCATGACTCGACCGCGCCGACGGATGACGCGGCACTTTTCGCACATTTTTTTGACAGACGCTCTAACTTTCATGCCTAACTATTCTGGCAACACTGCAAGCTTACTATTATATCAGATTTCTTTTACCCGTGTCACCTATTTTTTTAAAATAAATTTGGCCGCTTATTAGGCTTTTTGGCTTCTCTGCCCCTATTTATCGCTATTTTTTTTGATTTTTCAGGCGATAGGTAATTCTGCCTTTGGTTAGGTCGTAGGGGGTCAGTTCCACTTTGACTCGATCGCCGGGGAGGATTTTGATATAATTACGGCGGATTTTGCCAGATATATGGGCCAAGACGTTGAAACCGTTATCTAAATCCACCCTAAACATGGCGTTGGGCAAGGATTCGGTGACGGTTCCTTCCATTTCGATGAGATCTTGTTTAGACAAAGTTAATTCCTCAATTTCACTAGAGACAATTTAATTTAATGATCGGCAGCATCAACCGTGCTTTTAGCACAATTCCCCCAGTATAGCTTATCAGTTATCAGTGATCAGTAATCAGTAATCAGATGTGAGTTTTCAGTTCACAGCAAAAAAGCTCCCCATCTTCCCTCTCCCCCCGCAACGCGCACGAAGTGGTCTCCCCACTCCCCACTCCCCACCCCCATCTCCCCACTCCCAGGCAGTATTAACGAGTAATATTTAGATAATCAACAGCTTAACCTTGCTGTGTTTTCACTGATTACTGATTACTGATTACTGATGACTGATTACTGTTCACTGTTCCCTGAAAAGCTAGATTACTCGACGACAATTCGCCATTCATGGAGTTCGTATTCCACACAACCATTCTCGATTAAAGGATCGCGAACTATAATTGCTTGAGCCTCTTCAAGAGAATCGGCCTTAAATAATAACATTCCGCCGCCCCTTTCTGCCCAATAACCGGTTTTTGCTGCTCGTCCTTGGCTAATTAAATCACGCACATAGTCCTTATGGGCGCTGACATAGCGATCAAAGGTAGTTTTATCAACAATGCCTTTTTCTATCTTGACAAACCAGGGCATAAATTCTCAGGAGACTAGGACTGATTAACAACCCTATAATTATACCGATTAATCTTGGCCGTCAATGGTGCAATGTAACAGAGCTATACAATTGGCTAGAGTTGTTGAAGATTGCTAGAATCGAGATAATATCTTCATTTCTCTACCTTGCTTGTCTCCATGAATCAACCCCAGGGATCTCTATTTTTTATTGCGCTTTTGCCGCCGTCAGAAGTACAGGAAATTGCCACAAAAATCAAGGTAGAGTTTGCAGAAATTTACAATAGTCGCGCCGCCCTGAAATCGCCTCCCCACGTCACTCTCCAACCCCCTTTCCGCTGGAATTTAGAACAATTACCGGATTTAGAAAGATGTTTAGAGGAATTTGCCCGCTTGCACGCTCCTATTCCCCTAATTCTCCAGAATTTTGCCGCCTTTAAACCGCGAGTCATTTATATTAATGTCCAGAAAACGCCAGAATTATTAACCCTGCAAAAACGGCTTTTACAGCAGCTAGAATCTTCCCTGAATATCATTGATAATGTCTCAAAAAGCCGAGCTTTTTCGCCCCATTTAACCGTTGGCTTCCGAGATTTAACTAAAGATAATTTCTGGAAAGCTTGGTCAAAATATGCTAATCAAGAGCTATTTTTTGAGGTGATGATCGATGAAATTACCCTCCTAATTCATAACGGTAAGCACTGGCAAATTTATCGGCAATTTTCTCTATGAATCTAGACCCTTGCAGGTTTCTATCTACAGAGGAAGGGGTTCTAGTGCTAAAATAGGAGAGAGCAGCTTTAAAAGCTTTATTTCTGGCTTTTTTGCGATATTTTAACCTATAGAGCCATTTTACTGCGACTCCGCCGCCCTGAAACCTATGTTACTCAAAAATCCCCCGAAAATCTCCCCCAATCTGATCAAACAGTTAGAAGCGATCCTTGGCAAAGATGGAGTCATCCGTCGCAAAGATGAATTATTAACCTACGAGTGCGATGGTATCACAGGATACAGACAAAGACCCGCTCTTGTGGTATTGCCTCGCAGCACCGCAGAAATTGCGGCGGTGGTGAAACTCTGTCACGATAACGAGATTGCCTGGGTAGCGAGGGGTGCAGGAACGGGCTTATCGGGAGGGGCGTTACCCTTAGAAGAGGGGATTCTCATCGTCACGGCGCGGATGAATCAGATTCTCAGGGTTGATTTAGATAATCAAAGGGTGGTGGTACAGCCCGGGGTGATTAATAATTGGGTGACGCAAGCAGTAAGCGGGGCGGGATTTTATTATGCACCGGATCCCTCTAGTCAAATTATCTGCTCGATCGGCGGTAATGTGGCGGAAAATTCCGGCGGGGTTCACTGTTTAAAATACGGCGTGACTACCAATCACGTTATGGGCTTAAAAATCGTCCTTCCCGACGGTTCAATTATCGATGTGGGGGGTGCGGTACCGGAACAACCGGGCTATGATTTAACCGGTTTATTTGTGGGTTCCGAGGGAACTTTAGGCATCGCCACGGAAATCACCCTAAGAATTCTGAAAACTCCGGAATCTATCTGTGTTTTACTGGCCGATTTTACCAGTATCGAGGCAGCGGGCCAAGCGGTGGCGGATATTATTAAATCGGGAATGATTCCGGCGGGGATGGAGATTATGGATAATCTCAGTATCAACGCCGTGGAAGACGTGGTGGCTACCGGCTGTTATCCCCGGGATGCCGAGTCAGTTTTATTAGTGGAATTGGATGGTTTAGGGGTAGAAGTAACCAGGAATAAGCATCGGGTTGCCGAGATTTGCCGTCAAAATGGGGCGAGAAATATCACCACGGCTAATGATGCCGAAACCCGCTTTAAACTCTGGAAGGGCAGAAAAGCGGCTTTTGCGGCGGCGGGGAAAATTAGCCCTAATTACTTTGTGCAAGATGGGGTGATTCCCCGCACTCAATTGGTGTATGTTCTTCAGGAAATTAAGGCTTTAAGTGAAAAATACGGTTATAAAATCGCCAATGTTTTCCACGCCGGGGATGGCAATTTACACCCGTTGATTCTCTACAATAACAAGGTAGAGGGTGCCTGGGAAGAAGTGGAGGAATTAGGCGGTGAAATTCTCAAACTTTGTGTGCGGGTTGGGGGCAGTTTATCGGGGGAACACGGTATCGGCATCGATAAAAATTGTTATATGCCCGCCATGTTCAACGAGATTGACTTAGAAACTATGGGCTATGTGCGGGATTGCTTTAATCCCAAGGGTTTGGCTAACCCGGGGAAATTATTCCCCACCCCGCGCAGCTGTGGGGAAGCCGCTAATGCGAAAATGCAAGGGTTTGCGGGGGTGGATGTGTTTTAGGTTATCGGCAAGTATTGACTGATTACTGATTACAGTCCACCTTGGGGCCCTAGGGGCAGATTGATATTAGAGGGGAAAACTGGCACTTGTCTTTCCAGAAAACGCTGAGTGACTAATTCTCGGAAAATCTCTAGGTCTTTTTGCCATTGTCCCAGATATTGTTTGAGCAGATTTAATCGATCGCTGCCCTCGGCCAGATTATAGTTAAAGTTACCGGCAAATAATAGCGCCGCTAAGGTTTTGCCATCGGGTAATTGCAATTTTGCCTCGTTAATCGCCAAGGATAGCTGAGAGGTTTCTAGCTGATAAAGTAGATTGATGCTGGCTTGTAGGGGGGCTATACCGAAATTGTGCCAAGGACCGGGGGCGAGAAGAGTTTCGGTGATGTATTTTTTAGCGGCATCGGGGCTACTAGGGAGAGGAACAATACTTTTCGGCGCGATACCCAGGGCTTGATATTCGGCTAAAGGGAGTTTATCTAGATATAAACCAACAATTTCTGGCAGTTTCAGGTTCAGGCTATCGGGAGAGTTAATTATCTCCACAAAGGTAATTTTCCGGGGTTGGGCGACGATGCTGATGCCATTTTGAAAATTAACTTGAGCGTAATTAGGATTGAGTACCGGCTGGCCATTTAATTCCCAGTCGGGGGGAACTATTCCCGAATATTTGAGGAAATCAACCGTTAGCATGGCGGGATTGAGGCTTTTGGCTGTAATTGCGATGGAAAGTTCTTGTATTTCCCGCAAACTAGCCAGAGCTTGATTGGAGTTATTGTCATTGGTGGTAATCATCGGTTTTCTCCGTGGATATTTAAGTTTTGTCTCTAAGTAGGTGGGGGTTAAAAATTGTTCAGATCCGCCCCTTATTAAGGCGGGATCAAAGACAAAATCTATCTTCAATTTAATTGAAACCACTTACTTAGGGTTACAGTTAAATTATTCCGGGTCTCGGTGGCTTAGTCACTAATCAACTTAGACAAAGGACAAGAGAGCCATTCCAGATAACTATTACTCAATTCTTTCACAGCCAATTCATAGAACCTCTGACCGTGTTCGGGAGTGGCTAAAGCAGGATTGGAACCCATACGACCATCGGGGTAGTTTTGGCGAAAATTAGCCGCACCGTAAATACCATGACCAGAAGCCACTTTTTCGGATAAAAAGGCGTTTTTAAGGCTTTCAGGGTAAAGATACTGAGTTAACGCCACTTCGCTCGGTGTAGCGTGAGAACCTTCCTGATCTCCATACAATTCTTTGGCTAAAAGATAAACTTCTCGCACCATAAACCAGTTGGCCACTTGACATTTAACCTCGTTTGTGTTAGGCAAATTAAGGGAATCCAAATGATAATAGGTTTCCGCAAAAGCGGCTTTTAGGGTGGCAATATTGCCCCCGTGACCATTAATAAAGAAAAATTGACGAAAACCCGCTCTAGCTAAACAAGTCACATAGTCGAGGATGACTTGAATCAAAGTGCTAGGACGAAGGCTAATTGTACCGGGGAAAGCCGTGTGATGTAGGGCCATACCGACATTTAAGGTAGGTGCTACCATTGCTCCTACCTGTTTCCCCACTCCTTTAGCGATCGCCTCCGCACATAGAGCATCTGTACCAATCAGTCCCGTCGGCCCGTGTTGTTCCGTGGAACCAATGGGAATAATAATTCCCTGAGATTGTTCTAGATAGGATTCCACCTCTAACCATGTAGATAACTGTAATAACATTCGGCTCTAGCCTTCCAAAACGAATGCGGGTTGACAAATTGAGATAAAATTAGGAAGAATAATCAAGTATTTTTATGTTAACCCTTGACAACCCCCCCTTGTCGGCGAGTACGGATTTCGTTCCCAATCATCGGATTTTAATCGTTGAAGATGAAGAAGTGATTCGGGATATGATTATTTTGGCTTTGGAAGAAGAAGGTTACGAGGCTCTCGGTGTTAGTGATGGTCGCGTTGCCCTAGAATTACTGCAAAGTCAAGAATCTAATCACGGTGAATCTCGTTTTGATTTGGTCGTTTTGGATTTAATGTTACCCCAAATCAACGGTCTTGATATCTGTCGTCTGTTGCGCTATCACGGCAATATTATCCCGATTTTAATTTTAAGTGCTAAGGCCAGCGAAACCGATCGAGTTTTGGGTTTAGAAGTGGGTGCCGATGATTATCTGACTAAACCCTTTAGTATGCGAGAATTAGTCGCTCGTTGTCGCGCTCTCATTCGTCGTCAAGGATTTACTTCCCTAGCTGCCGCTCCCGTGCGAAAATTCCGCGATGTTCTTCTCTATCCCCAGGAATGTCGGGTGACGGTGCGAGATGAAGAAATCAACCTTTCTCCTAAAGAATTCCGTATCCTAGACCTATTTATGAGTTATCCGCGCCGAGTTTGGTCAAGAGAGCAATTAATTGAACAAATTTGGGGGCCAGATTTTTTAGGAGACACCAAAACCGTCGATGTTCACATTCGCTGGTTACGGGAAAAACTAGAAATCGATCCCAGTCAACCGGAATACCTGATTACTGTACGCGGTTTCGGTTATCGTTTTGGCTAGGTGAGCGATTATATTTTCCAGATTAGCGATCGCCGCTCGCGCAGACAATGACTATTTTCGCTTTTATTTTGGGAGTAGTTTTAGGTTTGAGTATTTGTTACTGGCAAGTCTCACGCTTAAATAGAGAGTTAAAGCGAACCCTGAGCGCTCTCTCGGATTCGGCGGATTTGTCGGCTTCTTTTCCCGTTACCTCCCTGGTGCGTCGAGAATTACAGTTTCTCTCCCAAAGTCTGCAAGAGCGAGAAAAGAGCTTAGAAATTCAGAAATCCTTGCTAGAACGAGCGCCGATCGCCTATCTTCATGTCGATGCCGATAATCAACTGCTCTGGTGTAATCAACAGGCAATTACCCTCTTAAAACTCGATCGCTGGCAGCCAGATCAGGTACGTCTGCTGCTGGAATTAGTGCGCTCCTACGAATTAGATCAATTAATTCAAGAAACTCGTCAAAAACAGAGTCCACAGGTGCAAACTTGGACTTTTTACCCGACTAATTATCCTGTCACCCCCATTAGCGATCGCAAAGTCATTGCTCCTAAATCGATTGCCTTGAAGGGTTACGGTTATCCGCTGCCGGAAGGTGAAATCGCTGTATTTATCGAAAATAGACAGCCTTTAGTGGAATTATCGCAAAATCGCGAGCGAGCTTTCTCTGACTTAACTCACGAGTTACGCACTCCCTTAACCTCCATTTCTCTCCTTACCGAAGCTTTACAAAAACGCCTCCAAGCTCCCGAAAGACGCTGGTTAGAACAAATGGCGAAAGAAGTGGAGCGTTTGAGCCAATTAGTCTGCGATTGGCTAGAAATTAGTGAATTACAAGCGGATGCGGGGCGCTCTTTACAATACCAGATGATTAATCTAGAGGACCTCATCAGCGCCGCTTGGCAGACTGTCACCCCAATAGCCGCCCAAAAACAGATTAGCTTAGATTATTCCTCTCCGGTGGATTGGACGCTGGAAGTGGATCACTCTCGTCTGCTGCAAGTTTTCCTGAATCTCTTTGATAATGCCATTAAGTATAGTCCCGATCAGGGGAAAATTCGCCTAGAAATTCGGGAAATATCCGATACTATCGGGGAAAAATGGCTGAAAATTGACGTTATCGACAACGGGAAGGGATTTAACGAAGCGGATCTACCCTACGTTTTTGATCGCCTCTTTCGTGGTGATCCTTCCCGCACCCGTCAAAAACAAAGCACAAAGGATTATAGTACCGGTTTGGGTTTATCGATTGCCAAAGAGATTATTCAAGCCCATGGCGGTTCGATCGTCGCTCAAAATGATCCTAACACCGGTGGCGCTCGCCTACAAGTCACTCTCCCCCGTCAAAAAAAGGCAGTGGGGTGATGGGTGTGGGGTGTGGGGAGAAAAAAATCTGTCAAGTTCTCTGGACAACTGTACAAAATCGAAAATTTTCTTGTTATCACTGTAGAGAAAGAGTAGTTTTATGTTAAGCGAATCTGACCGTGAGCCTATCCAAAGAAACCAATCATCCCGATCGCACCTATTTCGCTCGTTCTCTCCAGCGATTGGAACAGGATGTGCTGAGAATGGGAACCTTGGTCGAAGAATCCTTTCGTCTTAGCCATCAATCCCTTTTTGCTAGGGATTTGGAAATGGCGAAAAAAATCGCCCCCCTTGACAAGGAAATCGATCGCTACTACCGTCAAATCGAGTTAGATTGTGCCACTCTCATGACTCTACAGGCTCCCGTAGCCCAAGATTTGCGGCTTTTAAGTGCTTTTATGCAATTAGTGCGCGATTTGGAACGTATCGGCGATTATGCCAAGGATTTGGCTGAAATAGCTCTCAAATTATTCGCCTATACTCCCCACGATTGTATGGGTGAGATCGAGGCTATGTCCCACCATGCCCAGTATATGTTAGCCACGAGCCTTGTTGCTCTGGCCGACCTCGATCAAGAAGCGGGTTCAAAGGTCAAAGAACTAGATAATACGGTCGATCGAGCCTATGATTATCTCTATCACACTCTCGCCCATCAAAGAGATATCAAAGGTGTGGTGGAACCAATCCTGCTGATGGCTTTACTAATCCGTCATCTGGAACGTATGGCCGATCACGCCACCAATATCGCCCAAAGGGTATCCTACATCGTTACCGGACAGAGAGGCTGAGGGTGTGGAGGCTCCTGAGATGATTTTCCTCGAACTCTGGCCCCCGCTTTTAGCGTTTACGACTCAGGGGGTTGAAAATTTCACTTAACCCCTCCCCCAAGAGGGATAAACCCACCACCATCGTGGTCATTGCTAATCCGGGGAATAAAGTGGTCCACCAGATACCTGTAGATAAATCCGCCAAAGCTTCCTTGAGATCATGACCCCATTCAGGCACTTCTTCCGGTAATCCTAAGCCTAAAAAGCCTAAACCGCCTAAAACCAGGATCGCATCCGCCGCATTGAGGGTAAAAAGAACCGGGACACTTTGGACGACATTAAAGAAAAGATATTTTGATAATATACGGCTAGGACTGGCACCGATCGCTCGCGCCGCTTCGATAAATAACTCATTTTTAACGCTGGCGGTTTGATTTCTGACCACGCGAAAATATTGGGGAATATAGGCAATGCTAACAGCGATCGCTACATTGACGATACCACGACCCAAAACGAAGGCCAGAGCCACCGATAATAATAACCCCGGCAAGGTGTAGAGGGTATCCATGAGAAAGAGGAGAACGCGATCGATCTTACCCCCCAAATAACCGCTAATTAACCCTAAAGGAACCCCGATGACTAAAGATAATCCTGTGGCCAAAAATACCACGGACAAGGCCGCCCGGGCCCCGAATAGGGTACGGGAAAAGACATCATAACCGCGCACATTCGTCCCGAACCAATGGGCAGAACTGGGGGCTTGTAGGGGATAATTGCTTAAAATGTCGGTTGGATCCTGAATCAGGCCGATCGCTTGCAGAAGGGGCGAAAACAGGGCAATCAGGATAAAAATAATTGTCAATACCAACCCAACCCCTAGGAGCTTAGTAGTTAGGTTGGGTTTCAGAAAAGGATCGATCGGCAATTTAACAGGAGTCATCGACAAAATTTAGCCATTGCATAGAACGCTAATTGTACAAGAGCAGTGTTTTTTCAAACAGCCGGGGCCGAAACGACCATAAACCAGAGTAAGACTGCTAAAGCTAAAACAGTTAGTTTAATCAGGATATAAAGCAGTCCGTTGGGATAAAGGAGATCGTGAAACATATTACCTCCTTGGGAGAGTAGCGATTGTCCCTCTCTATCTTTGATCTTAAGTCTTTCTTTGTTCACCTGACGCACAACTTAACAAAACGTGCGATTATAGGGGAAAAGATTTTTTTTACTAGCTATGGCATTACTGACCACAGGAAAACCATTTATTCGCGATCTGGAACAATACGGTGCTTTAGGGGTTTACGCACCCTTAGAAGGGGGTTACGAGGGACGCTATCAAAGACGTTTACGGGCCACCGGTTATAATGTCCTGCATATCACCGCTAGAGGTCTAGGGGATTTAAGTGCCTATCTTACCGGCATTCATGGAGTTCGTCCCCCCCATTTAGGTAAAAAAAATATTGGTCGGGAAGCAGCCGTGGGACCGGTTTATTTTATTCCTCCCATTGCTACCTATCAATTGGAAAATTTACCCCCCAAATCTAAAGGTTTAGTGATTTGGATTATTGAAAGTTTTGTTTTATCCTCGGAAGAAAAACAATACTTAATTAATCTTAGTCAACAGGAACCCCGGTTAAAATTTGTCCTCGAATTGGGTGGGGAAAGATATTTCCGTTGGCAACCTTTGAGCAAATCTTTAATCGCTGCCTAAATTACCGAAATAACAGGGTTATTGAAATATCTCTGCCTCAACCCCTCTCCCCAGAGAGGGAGACTTCAATTCTTGAGAGTTTGTTGTTCCTTTCTCACCCTTTGGTAGCTATTCATTTAAGTAGGGAGGCACAATTCTTTGTAGGATGGGTTAGCGGTAGCGTAACCCATGCGGGAGTTGGGTTTCATGCTTCAACCCAACCTACGTTCATCTTATATTTAATTCCACCCACCCACTTAATTTTCTTAATTTCGAGAGTTTGCCTAGGTGAATTTGCAATAATATGGGATATGGTTGCCGCAAAAACCTAGGAGTTAGATCGTGACAGTAAGAGTTCGTATTGCCCCCAGTCCCACCGGAAATTTACACATTGGAACCGCACGCACAGCCGTGTTTAACTGGCTTTTTGCCCATCATCACCGGGGCAAATTTATCTTGCGCGTGGAAGATACAGATTTAGAACGTTCTCGACCAGAATATACCGAAAATATTCAAGCGGGCCTACAATGGTTAGGACTGAATTGGGATGAAGGTCCTTTTTTTCAAACTCAACGCCTTAATTATTATCGTCAAGCCATTCAAACCCTGCTCGATCGAGGTTTAGCCTATCGTTGTTATTGTACCCCGGAAGAATTGGAAAAAATGCGGGAAGAACAAAAAGCCCGCAATCTTGCCCCCCGTTACGATAATCGTCACCGTTATCTCACCCCCGAACAACAAGCGCAATTCGAGCAAGGGGGGAGAAAAGCAGTAATTCGTTTTATTATTGACGATGATCGAGAAATTATTTGGCAGGATTTAATCCGGGAAAAAGTCATCTGGAAAGGTAGTGATTTAGGGGGGGATATGGTGATCGCTCGTACCTCGGAAAATGGGGAAGAAAACTTCGGTCAGCCTCTCTATAATTTAGCGGTAGTTGTTGATGATATCGATATGGCAATTACCCATGTTATTCGTGGGGAAGATCACATCGCTAATACGGCTAAACAAATTCTTTTATACGAAGCTTTGGGGGCAAAAGTGCCGGAGTTTGCCCACAGTCCTTTGATCTTAAATCAGGAGGGTCGCAAGTTATCTAAACGGGATGGAGTCACTTCGATCGATGATTTCCGAAAACTGGGTTTTCTGCCGCAAGCTTTGGTTAATTACATGACTCTCCTCGGTTGGACTCCTCCCGATTCCACCGAAGAAATTTTTACCCTTGAAGCGGCCGCTGAAGTGTTTAGTTTAGAACGGGTAAATAAAGCGGGGGCAAAATTTGACTGGACTAAATTGGATTGGATTAATAGTCAATATCTTCATCGTTTAACCGGTGAGGAATTAGTGCCTTTACTTCTCCCCTACTGGCAAGAAGCGGGGTATAATTTTGCTGCTGAAACCGATCGAGCTTGGTTGATCGGTTTGGCTACTCTCATCGGTCCGAGTTTAACTCGTTTAAGCGATGCTGTCGCTGAAAGTCGTTTACTTTTAACCCCTCTGGCTAATTATAATCAGGAGGCTTTAAGTCAATTACAATTAGAGGGAGTTAAGGATATTATCAAGGATATTCTCGCCGCTATTACTCCCGATTTGACCGGAGAAGCTGCTAAGGGAATTGTTGAGACAACAACTAAAGCCCATCGGGTTAAAAAAGGTCTGGTGATGAAGTCTCTACGCGCCGCTTTGATGGGGGAGTTACACGGTCCGGATTTAATGCAGTCTTGGCTACTTCTCAATCAAAAAGGTTGGGATCTATCCCGTCTTCAGCAAGCAGTAAATAGTTAAATTGATTGGCTATCAGTTATCAGAAAATTTCCTGTATATTAGGGTTGACAAATGCCCTAAGATTGCTATATACTTTCTAGTATAATGGGAATCCGTGTCGCCCTGCATACCCTGCTAGGGGGACTGAGGGGACGGGGGTGGATTTTTCCCCTAGCTGTCAGGGACGATCTAGAAACTTTCTTAATTTTCAGGCATTATCCGCAACTTTTCCCTAAATATAGATTTGTTGATCTCCTGACAAAAACCTATGGGTGAAAAAAAACGAATTGGAATTCTCACCAGTGGTGGCGACTGTGCGGGTTTAAATGCCGCCATTCGTGCCGTTGTCCACCATGCCAGTGGCAATTATGGCTGGGAAGTGGTGGGTATTCGAGAAGCAACTAACGGATTAGTTAGCCGTCCCCCCAAAACCACGATCTTTGATATTGAAGGAGTTGATCGCCTGTTGGTGATGGGAGGAACAATTCTCGGTACTACCAATAAGGGGGATCCCTTCGCTTTCCCGATGCCCGATGGAACCCTGATCGATCGCTCTCAGGACATCATCGACGGCTATCATAGTCTGGGACTGGATGCCCTGATCGGCATCGGTGGCGATGGTAGTCTGGCGATTTTGCGCCGTATTGCCCAACAGGGAGGCATTAATCTGATTGGTATCCCCAAAACCATCGATAATGATGTGGGAGCTACAGAAGTCTCCATCGGCTTCGATACAGCTACTAATATCGCCACAGAAGCCCTCGATCGCCTCCATTTTACCGCCGCTAGTCATAACCGGGTGATGATTCTAGAAGTTATGGGTAGGGATGCCGGCCATATCGCCCTGGCTGCCGGTATTGCGGGGGGGGCCGATATTATTCTCATTCCCGAAATTCCCTACCGATTAGAGAAGGTCTGCGAGAAGATCCGGCAACGGCAGCGTATGGATAAACAGTTTTCTCTGATTATTGTCTCCGAGGCTGTGCGTACCGAAACTGGCAATCGCCTAGTGCAAAAGGAAGCCCTAGGAGAAGATCGTCTCGGGGGTATCGGTCGCTATTTAGCCGAAGAAGTTGCCAGGGAAACCGGGGCCGAAACGAGAGTGACTTTCCTGGGCCACATTCAACGGGGGGGCATTCCTTCTCCGATGGATCGCCTACTGGGGGCGGCTTTTGGCGTGGCGGCCGTGGATCTGATCGCCAGGGGAGAATTCGATCGCATGGTGGCCTGGCAAAATCGGCAAGTGGTCAGTGTTCCCATTGAGGAGGCGATTAAAACCTATCGCGTCGTCGATCCCGAAGAAACTTTAGTCAAAACCGCCAGGGGTTTGGGTATTTGTCTAGGGGATTGAGATTAAATTTAGGGGAATCGGTGCGAGAATTAATCCTTAAGTATCGCCCTTTCCCCACTGATTAAAATTACCAATCAAATAAAGATAAACTCTGATAATTATTTTTCGGCAATTTCGCCGGTAAACCTAAATGATTAATAGTTCAGTTAATGTAGCAGAAAGATTGTTAGAAATCAACAATCTCGATCGAGAATTATTTAATTATTTTCAAGACAAATTACTTGATTCTGAGCAATTATCTCGTACTCTAGTGAGTTTTCAAGGTAATAAGAACCAACCAGTTTATCGCTGGTATAAATATAAAGAGGGTTTTTCCGTTGATCTGATAGTTTATCTTCTAGAAAAATATGGTATCAAACAAGGAAAAATACTAGACCCTTTCGCCGGCAGCGGAACAACTTTATTTGCGGCGGCGGCCAGGGGTTTATCAGCAGATGGAATAGAACTATTGCCGATTGGACAAGAATTAATTATTACTAGACAAATTTTAGAAAATGGCTTAAATAGTGATGATATACATCGTCTAGAGTATTGGTCTAACCATAGCCTTTGGCAACAGGTAGATGACAAAGTTAAGTTATTAGAATTACCAATTACTCAAGGAGCATATCCCCAAGAAAATCAGGCTTGTATAGAAAGTTACTTAGGGTTGATTGCCCAAGAGAATGAGCGAGTGCAAGCGATCTTAAAATTTGCCTTACTTTCTATTCTCGAATCAATTAGCTATACTAGAAAAGATGGTCAATACCTCCGTTGGGATTATCGTTCTGGTAAACAACAGGGCAAAAATATATTTGACAAAGGAAAAATTTTAGACTTTAAAACTGCCCTACATAGCAAGTTACGAGAAATTCTCGCAGATTTAGAGCCTAGTCAGCAACAATTGGAACTTTTTTCTAGAGATTATCCTCGGGGAAAAATTCAACTATATCAAGGTTCTTGTCTTGAGATTTTGCCAGAGATTTCGTCAGAAAAATACGATTCTATTATTACTTCTCCTCCTTATTGTAATCGCTATGATTATACTCGTATCTACGCTTTGGAATTGGCTCTGTTGGGAATAGATCAACTACAATTAAAACAATTACGTCAACAAATGCTTAGTTGCACTGTTGAAAATAAACCCAAAGAGTTACTAAAAATCAATGAACATTGGTCGCCAGCCATTGCCATAACTGATCGTCAAAAATTATTAGAAAGTATCCTAGGTTATTTAGAGGAATTAAAATCAAGCAAGGCCTTAAATAACCATGGTATTCCTCGGATGATTAGGGGGTATTTTCTGGAAATGTCTTGTCTAATTTATGAATGCTTTCGGGTTATGAAATCCTCGGGTATTTTCTGTATGATTAATGATAACGTGCGCTATGCGGGGGCTAGTATTTCTGTAGATTTAATTTTGTCAAAAATCGCCGAAGAAATTGGATTTAAAGTAGAAAATATTTTAGTAGTTCCTCAGGGAAAAGGTAATAGTAGTCAGCAAATGGTATCTCATGGTAGAGAATCTTTAAGAAAATGTATTTATGTGTGGAGAAAGCCTTAATGAAAAAACCCTATCTCTTGCATTTAAACCAAAGTTGTGATTTGGAGACTACCTATGAAGCCATCCGTTCAGGATTTATTGCTCTAGCCTTAGAAAAAAATCAGAGAGCTACTCCTTTAATTGCAGAAGCAAGAACCTTAAAAATTATTGCCCAAACCGTAAACAATCCTAGAGATTTACTAAACATCCCAGATATTCAATCGGCTTTATTAACTGCATCGGGAATTTCTGATAAGGCTAAAAATTATTTACATCCCCAAGACAAGGTAGAAGCAATTCAGGAATTAATTGTCAATTTTCTGGAACCTGCGGGGACTAATTTTGTCGAGGAGTTAGTCTATAGATTTCTATTGATTCGGGGTAACACTTTAGGAGGAATAATGAGAAACGCGGGTGGCTCCTTAGCTCAAAGTAAATTTACTCGTTCTCTATTAGCAACTTTAAGAGTAGCAGGGATTGCTTATGATTGGCTCAATTCTAGTAATAATCAATGGAGAGAAGCTGAAGAAATGACACCTAATCTAGAAATCTTGGTTAGAGGTGTTAGCTGGTTAAATAACAGCCAACCAAGAACAATAATTTATAATGTCAATGTTCCCATTGTCAATAACAACAATATTGATTTGTGCCTTTTAAAATGTGATTCGACGCAATTAGCTAATCAAAAAATCAAAAAACAAACCTTACAATCTGCTGATTTATACATTGCTTTGGGAGAATTGAAAGGTGGGATTGATCCCGCAGGAGCAGATGAACATTGGAAAACTGCTCGTACTGCTTTGCAGAGAATTGATGATGCTTTCAGAAAAATATCTAAGCATCCTTATACTTTTTTTATCGGTGCTGCTATTGAAACAAAAATGGCCAGGGAAATTTATCAGCAATTAGAGACGAAAAAACTCACCAATGCCGCTAACTTAACCAATGATAATCAACTGGTTTCAATTATGCGTTGGCTATGCCATCTTTAACCTAGTTAACATCTAGAACATTACCCCTCAAATAAAGTCCAGTTGGGTTGGTTAGCAACGCATAAACCACCCAATTCTGATTAGATGGCAAGAAGAATTAACCAGCCTAATCTTCGTGTCTTTGTGTCTTTGTGTCTTTGTGGTTATTCTCTGCGAGCGCTTGTTAATTTTCCCTCAATCTTTGTCCCACTATTCGTGATAGCATAGAGTTAGACTTCGACCATTTGGGAGAGGCAAACTATGATAGATTATAATTTAGACGCGGCGCATAGCATTCTCTATATGCAACCTACATCTGCACTTGCGGCGGAAGATTTCATCAAGATTGCGGAGGCAGTGGACCCCCACATTGAAGCCACTGGTGGCCTTGCTGGCGTAATCATCGAAGTTCCCACGTTCACTGGTTGGGAGAGTTTTGGTGCCTTGGTTGCTCATTTCCGGCTGATACGCGACCATCACAAGTACGTCAGTAAGGTTGCCGTGGTGACTGATTCCACTCTGGTTAAACTGATTGAAAGTCTGGCTTCCCACTTTGTCGCCGCTGAAGTCAGGCAGTTCCCGTGGGGGGAAACTGAGGTAGCGACCCAATGGGTCTTGGGCGGCTCCTGATTCTCTGACAGTACAATAGACATCTCCAGCAATTAACCTCAATCTAGCCTGAATTTTGGAGGTGTCTAATACACGGTTAGACCGATGGAGACAGCTATGTTATATCAACGATGAAGCAAAGAATAGCTAATAGCATGATGTCTTGGACAATTTTTTAATTTTCGCTGCGCTATACTGCCATTATTGAGATTAAACCAGCATTTATGCGTCAATCCCCCCGTATTCTAGCACTGGATTTTGATGGTGTTCTTTGTGATGGCATGATCGAGTATTTTCAGATTAGCAAACGCACCTATGAAACCCTTTGGCCAGAAATAATTCCCGAGGATTTTTTCCCTAGTTTTTCGCAACTTCGTCCCGTTATCGAAACCGGTTGGGAAATGCCCTTACTGTTGCGATCGCTTGTTCTCGGTATTCCCGACGAGGAAGCTTTAAATAATTGGCCGTCAATTCGGCAAAATCTGCTAGAAAGGGAGAAAATAGCGAAAAAAGTTCTCTCAAATGCTCTCGATGGTCTTCGGGATCGATGGATTGAGTCGGATCTAAACTCTTGGTTAACTTTACACCGATTTTATCAACCGGCGATCAATCGCCTAGCCTCTCTTTTAGACTCGGATTTTTTGGTTTATATTATCACTACCAAAGAAAGTCGTTTTGTCAAGCAATTGTTACAAAAAGTAGCAATTAATTTTCCAGCAGCGAGATTAATTGGCAAGGAAATTAAACAGCCGAAATACGTCACTATTCAGCAAATACTAGCTGATTTAACGGAATATCCCGCTAATTTGTGGTTTGTCGAGGATCGTCTCGATGCGTTGGAATTAGTGGAGCAACAAGCCGATTTAAACGATGTGGGCTTATATTTAGCCGATTGGGGATATAATACCGCTCAAATGCGCCAAAAAGTCGCTCAAGATACCCGCATTAAGCTGTTATCCCTATCTCAATTTGCGGCAGACTTCACCCACTGGTAAAGTCGGTGACGAAAAATATTAAAACTTCCCCCATTACCCCATGAGCACTGTTAAGCTTTCTTTATACACTTGTACTAATTATGATTGACTGCCTGACTGTGGCTCGCTACTTTATCATCAGAGCTTACGAGGATGGTATGGACGCTGAAATGACTAATATGAAAGTCCAAAAGCTTTTATATTATGCACAGAGCTTGCATTTGGCCCTATACGATGAACCATTGTTTAAGGAGGAAATTCAAGCATGGCGTTACGGTCCGGTTTGTCCTGCTGCCTATAAGTTCTACAGTGATTTTGAGGCTGAACAATTACCAATTCCTCGCCAAGAATGCCTGTCTGGGCTGCCATCGGAGAAAAAAGAACTTTTAGCAGAAATTTGGCAATATTTCGGTAACTACCACGCCTATCGGTTGAGTGACATGACTCACGCGGAATTTCCTTGGAAAAAGGCTCGTAAAGGTCTGCCACCAGAAGAAAGTTCCACAGAGCCAATTCTCCTTGATGATATGAAAGCATTAGGTTATCAAAAGCTTGATTTGATAGAACAGGAACATCCGGCCTACAAAGCAGCCATGTCTGAAGTTTTGAAGGAGGCATTGGCGACGGAATCTTCTCATCGTATTGGGAAAGGAGAAGTGCATGACTGGCTCAATTCCCTTCTCGATTGAATCTTCTGACAACTTCGAGCGCTCTTTCAAAAAACTGGCAAAAGTTCACAAAAATAGCTTTGTTGAACTTATTGCCAAAACTTTAGAAGATTTAATCGACGACCAATATCCTCATAACTCCCGTCAGGAACCTCTACCGGGGAAAATTCAGTTGCCGGAAGGCTGGACTTTTCATAAGCTCCATATCCGGGTTTCAAAAGGTGCTGCGGGGCAAATTAGATTAATGTATTTAGTGAGCGCGACTACCTACACAATTAAACTGGTTTGGATTTATAGCCATGAGCAGTTTGTCAAACGTCCTGCTGATGCCGATTTGAAAGCTATTATCCGAGAGATTCTGGATTTTTAGGCAGAAATCTACTTCTTGCTGGGTTAGGACGCATATTAAACTGATGGGTAAACTAAGCTAAGACGCATTTAAACCGCTTATTCTTAGATTAGCCGAACCTCCCCCAATCCCTTTACTGTTGCCTTTTGCAAGAGTGCCTCTTGCCTCGTCTCAACAAGCAATTTAAATTACGAACAGCTTATCTAACTTATCGTCGTCTAACCTACCCGACATTATCTGCTATACTAAAAAGCGTAGTCGTTATGAGTTGCATTTACGGTTATGACTGTCGAGAATTTAGTCATTATTGGTTCGGGACCCGCGGGATATACGGCGGCGATTTATGCGGCGCGTGCGAACTTAAAACCCTTGATGTTTGAGGGTTTCCAAGCGGGAGGCATTCCGGGGGGACAATTGATGACCACCACAGAAGTAGAAAATTTCCCCGGTTTTCCCGAAGGAATCACCGGTCCGAAGCTGATGGAAAGAATGAAGGAACAGGCCGAAAGATGGGGGACCCAATGCTATACCGAAGATGTTATCTCGGTGGATTTAAGTCAGCGTCCTTTTACCATTCGTTCCACGGACCGGGAAGTTAAGGCCAATAGTATTATTATCGCCACGGGAGCCACCGCCAAACGCTTAGGATTACCCAGCGAGGCCCAATTCTGGAGTAACGGCATTTCCGCTTGTGCTATCTGTGACGGTGCTACACCGATATTTAGAGAGGAAAACCTCGCTGTAATCGGTGGCGGTGACTCCGCAGCCGAAGAAGCCGTATATTTAACTAAATACGGCTCCCACGTCCATTTATTAATTCGCGGGGAAGCGATGCGTGCCTCGAAAGCAATGCAGGACCGGGTGTTAAATAATCCGAAAGTTACCGTTCATTTTCACACCCAAGCACTGGATGTGTTCGGTACAGACAGTAAAATGGAGGGATTACGCATTAAAAACTCGCAAACGGGAGAAATCAGGGAATTAGCCGTTAGAGGGTTATTTTATGCCATCGGTCACACTCCCAATACTTCCCTATTCCAAGGACAACTAGAATTAGACGAGGTGGGTTATGTGAAAGTCAAACCGGGGACTGTTGCTACCAGCGTCGAGGGGGTTTTTGCCGCAGGAGACGTACAGGACCACGAATACCGTCAGGCCATCACCGCCGCAGGTACGGGGTGTATGGCGGCGTTATTGGCAGAAAGATGGTTATCGGAGCATAATTTAATCCAAGAATACCGTCAATCAGCCACTTCTGAACATTACGAGACGAAAACCGTTAGCGAAACCCCGGCCGATACGGAGGAGACTTTTGATATTGACAAAACCCGTCACGTTGGGGGTTATGCTTTACGGAAATTATTCCACGATGGCGATCGCTTGTTAATGGTAAAATATGTTTCTCCCACCTGTGGCCCCTGTAAAACCCTGAAACCGATTTTAGATAAAGTGGTCGATGAGTACGATGGCAAAATTTATTTTGTGGAAATTGACATCGAAGCTGACCCAGAAATTGCCAAAATGGGTCAAGTAACCGGGACTCCCACGGTACAATTCTTTAAGGACCGGGAATTAGTCAAGGAAATGCGCGGAGTCAAACAAAAAAGCGATTTTCGTCAAGTAATTGAGAGTTATCAATAATCAGTTATCAGGAGTCAGGAGTCAGGAGTCAGGAGTCGGTCGTTAGGAGATAGGGTGATAGGGTTTTGGGGTGATAGGGTGATAGGGTGATAGGGTGATAGGGAAATTTCATCCAAATGCTCCACTCCCCCACTCCCCCCCTTCCCCACTCCCCAATTCATAATTCATAATTCATACCCACTCCCCCACTTCCCCACTCCCCCACTCCCCCACTCCCCCACTCCCTAATTCATAATTCATAATTCATAATTCATAATTCCCTATGCTAGAGGCTTTACAATTTGATTTTATGCGCCATGCGATTGCCGCAGGAATATTAGTTAGTATTGCCTGTGGGATTGTCGGTACTTTGGTAGTAGTTAATCGCGTGGTTTTTATCAGTGGTGGAATCGCTCACGCTGCCTATGGAGGGATAGGAATCGGTTATTTTTTCGGGATTAATCCCCTGGTGGGGGCGATATTTTTTACCTTTTTTTCGGCTTTAGGCATGGGTTTTTTACAGCGTCGCATCCGGGAGAGAGCCGATACTTTAATCGGGGTTATGTGGGCGATTGGTATGGCGATTGGGGTAATTTTTATTGATTTAACCCCCGGTTATAAAGCTGATTTAATGAGTTATCTTTTCGGTAGTATTTTAACTGTACCGAGGGATGATTTATGGATAATGGCGGGCATAGATATATTAATTATCACCTTAGTTAGTATCTTTTATAAAGAGTTATTAGCCATATCTTTTGATGAAACCTTTGCGATTATTCGCAATATTCCCGTGGAGATAATTTACTTAGGTTTAATGGGAATAACCGCTTTAACTATTGTGGCAGTAATGCAGGTGGTAGGATTAATTATGGTAATTGCTTTATTAACTATTCCCGCCGCTATCAGTGGACAATTTGTTAAAAATATGAAGGGAATGATGATCCTAGCGATTATTTTAGGAATTGTCTTTACTTTAGTGGGTTTGTGGTTATCCTATAGTTTAAATCTCACCTCAGGGGCGACAATTATTTTAGTGGCAGGATTGGGCTATTTAATCAGTCTTACTTGGAAACCTTTCATCCTAACTATCACCAGAAAAATATCTAATCTTTAAGGCTCTCCCCTAGTTGTGGTGATCAGAAAAAGTTATCTAGGGGAGGGTGAAGGCAATTCACCCCCACATTGCCCCACATTAGTTGTTCTCTAGAGGCCGATGGGATAGTCTTGCCAATTATAACCCCAAACGCTGCTTTTGGCGGGCTTTATAGGAGGCTAACAGCCAGATAGAACCAGAAATCAAAGAAGGAGCAAGGACGAAAAAAGTGGCCATGGTCACGGGATGTTCCCGGGCCCACGCCCAATAAATCATCACGGCAAAAATCAAGCCACAGTAAGCTAGTCCTAGAAAGGGGATGCCAATAACTAAAATGGCGAATCGAGTATCTTTATCCATAAAATATCGGGATGGCAGCGAAAATTTAGCTGATGGGTTCCGCTTGTCCCTATCTTTAGTTATAATCTTCCTTCTGGGATTGCTTGCGGAAAAATAAGGTATTTTTTAGAATTAGGCGCTGATTATTGGGAGGCCTTCCTTGCCGAAAGAAAGATTAGATTTATTATTAGTAGCCAAAAATCTCTGTGATTCCCGTCAACAGGCACAGCGATTAATTCGCGCTGGAGAGGTGAAAGTCAATCACCAAATCATCGATAAACCTGCCACAGAAATCGATCGGTCAGCGGCGATCGAGGTTAAGCAGAAACTGCCCTATTTGTCAAGGGGGGGCGAAAAATTAGCCAAGGCCTTAGAATTGTTTGCCATCGATGTCAGCGATCGCATTTGTTTAGATGGAGGCATTTCCACGGGGGGATTTACCGATTGTCTCTTGCAAAAAGGAGCAAAACGGGTTTATGGGGTCGATGTGGGTTATGGACAAGTGGCCTGGAGTTTACGGCAGGATCAACGAGTTATGTTACTAGAAAGAACTAATTTTCGCTATTTAACCCCAGAAAAGTTATACGGACAGGAAAAACCCGCCGATTTAGCAGTTATGGATCTGTCTTTTATTTCCCTGACCAAAGTTTTACCGACCCTGTGGACGCTATTAAATCCACCGCGAGAGGCGATTTTATTGGTCAAACCCCAATTCGAGGTGGGACGGGAAAAAGTCGGCAAAAAAGGGGTAGTTCGCGACCACCAAGACCAAGCGGGGGCGATTTTTCAGGTTTTACAGGCCGCCGCAGTCTTAGGATGGTTCTATCGGGGTTTAACTTGGTCTCCCATTACCGGACCTGCGGGTAATGTGGAGTATCTTCTCTGGTTGTCCACCGATACTGGCCAAGTTAGTCCCAGTTTAGCAGCGATCGCAGAAATCACCCAAGCAGCGATCAAACAGTTTTAAACCAGGTATTTTCTCAAGGAAGTGGGGAGAGGGGGAGATTTTCGGAAAACCCTTGACAAATGGCGAGACTTGCTTTATACTTTATGTATAATGGGAATCCGTGCGCCCATATATATAGGGTTTTTGAGGGAAAATAAGAGAGAAAAAAATAGACTCAAAAATCGGGTTGGGTAGGAAGAGGATAAAGGTATGAAGACGGAAATTTTCTTTCCCCGACAAGGATTAAACAAAGCATTTCTGAGAGTCAAACCGAATCTTTGTCAGGTAGAGAAGTTTCAAGTATTCTTACATACAAAAACGATGATCGGGGAGTTCAATGTATTGGAAAATGGGAGAGATAACCCGAAAAATTATTGTTAAATCATGTTAAGTCCCGTAGAAACGATTAAAATTCTCGAAAATCATCCCGATCGCACTTTTCCAGCTGGTGAAGTTATTTTTGCCGATGGCACGGAGGGCGAGTTAATGTACGGTATTCTTAGCGGAGAAGTGGAGATGTATATCAAGGGACAATTGATAGAAACTCTAGAAAAAGGGGATGTATTTGGAGCAGGAGCGCTCCTGCATGGGGATAAACTGCGAGAATCCACAGCTATTGCCAAAACTGATTGTAAATTAGCCTATCTCAATCAACCGCAGTTTTTATTTGCCGTGCAGGAAACTCCCATGTTTGCGATCGAAGTGTTAAGAAGTTATTCCGATCGCTTTCGCAAGTTAAAAAAAATCTTCACCGGTGAAGCATAGAGGAGCAAAGGAAAGCCATCCCCTGAAAACTATTGACCGAAAATCTCACCGATAGTTAAACGGGAACCATTGACCAAATCCCCACCAGAACGCGGTGATTTTCCCGATAATTGCACTTCTTTTAATAATAATAAACCCTCACCCGTCTGCACTACCGGCCCGAAATTTTTCCAGAGAGCCACGATCGCTCCCACTTCTCCGCTTAGATGAGAAAGGTCTTTTGTCTGTAATTCTGGAGGAAGTTGACCGAGATCCTCTAGGGGAATAGTCGCCATCACTTTTAGGGGTTGTCCCCGTAAAGTGGTCAGCGCATGAGGATAAAAACCCCGGACTCGATCGTGAATTGTCCGGCCCGAATCTTGCCAGTTGATTAGATAGTCAGATTTTTGAATTAAAGGGGCATAGGTGGCATCGTCGTTATTTTGAGGAATTGGGGTAATTTCTGCTCGATCGAGCTTAGAGAGGGTTTCTAGGAGCAAATCCGCCCCCATTTGTCCTAGGGTTGCTCCCACCTGTTCGGCATTGTCAAAAAGAGCGATCGGGGTGTAGGCTTTCAGTAGCATCGGTCCGGTATCCATGCCCGCATCCATTAACATGGTGGTAATGCCGGTTTCTTTTTCTCCCCTAGCGATGCACCACTGCACGGGGGCTGCTCCCCGATATTTCGGTAAAATTGAGCCATGAACGTTAATACAGCCTAATCGCGGCATCTCTAGAATTTCTGGGGAGAGAATTTGTCCGTAGGCAACCACCACAAAGGCATCCGCTCGCGATTGTCTGAGAAAATCTAAGGTTTTAGCGTTTTTTTTGACACTTTTGGGCTGCAAAACTGGTATTTGCTGTTCTATGGCTATTTGTTTCACCGGTGAGGGGATTAATTGATTGCCCCTTCCCCGGCGCTTGTCCGGTTGGGTAACGACGGCAATTACTTCTATATCAGGATTGGCTAATAATTTTTTGAGGGTGGGAACGGCAAAAGTCGGGGTTCCGAAAAAAACAATACGCATGGGAGAGGGGGGATTTTTCAGTTATCAGTGAGCAGTAATCATTAACGGCTAACTATGCCAGACCATTGAATTTTTTTGGCTTTTTCCCGACGATAGGAGAAAAAATGATCCTCTTGTTGATAGGTACAAAAAGGAGCGATCGCAATTTGTTCATCCCGAATTCCTAACTGTTGTAGTTGATGATAAATCACCCGTCGCACGTCTAAGCGCACTTTTCCTTTTTCCTCGTCAGCAAATAAGGGGGAGGGGGACAGGTTCAATAAATTCGCCAGAATTTGGTCGGGATTGGTTTCTTGGGGGAATAAACTTAAACCCACTTCCGCGGCAACTTCTGCCTCTACTTGATACACTTCCCCGGCAATTGCCGGCCCCAGGGCCAGCACTAAGTTATCTAAACAACTACCTGAGTTTAATAACTGCTTTACTGCTTTGGGAACTATCCTTTTGGCCGTCCCTCTCCATCCAGAATGAATCGCCACCCCAACACCAGTAGAGCGATCGCCTATTAGTACGGGCGTACAATCAGCACTGGCCACCCAAATCCCTTGACCGGAAGCATCGGTGATAATTCCATCCGCTTCGACAATTTCCGGGTTAGTAATCCCTTGGGGATTTAATAGGCGATCGCCATGTACCTGTTTGACCCGATAAACCGGTACATTTGCCCCCAGAGCAGCCGTAAAAGCTTCTGGGGTTTGGGGGTAATAATGACGGGTAAAAAAGCCGTGGGACCAGTCCTCTAGGAGATTACAGGTAAGATAGGGCAATCCTTGCCATATTTGCCATTGCCACAGAGAAGTCTCGGTTAATCGGACATCGATCGCTACATTGGTCACAGTCTAAACCTCTCTTGCTGCATTAATACCTCGTTCTTTCCTATCCTAGTTCTGAGCTTGGCAAACGGCAACCGGAAGATTATTTATATCTCCGGTAAAAATCAAAAATTGTTGTTAGGGTTAGGAGTCAGTAGCCAGTACTCTCCGATCAGAAAAATAGTAGAGGAGGAACAAGAGAGAGCTATCGATGAATTAGAGAGATTATCACCGAATAATCCCCTAAAATCGGCTTCTTTAAACTTATTGTATAATCTGAGTAGAAATTTAGAAGCGTTATCGAAAAAAACACAGGAGGATAGGGAGTTTATTATGCGTTTAGCTCCACTTTACCAACAGGATAGGGAACAAGCGGTTCA
>NZ_JADBUE010000239.1:0-3645 GCF_020245805.1 Microcystis sp. M179S2
AATTGATCTAGGGATTGCTACCTTTGCTACCCTCTCAACAGGAGAAAAGATAGACGCACCGAAACCGTTAAAGAAACGATTAAAACGACTAAGAAAAGCACAGAAAAACCTTTCTAGAAAACAGAAAGGAAGTAAACGACGGGAAAAAACAAGAAAACGAGTGGCTAAAATCCACGCAAAGATTAAAGACACTCGTACTGATTTCTTGCAGAAACTATCCACTAGAGTTGTTCGTGAAAATCAAACGATAATTTTAGAGGATTTAAACACATCGGGAATGGTTAAAAATCGCAAGTTGTCCCGTGCTATATCAGATTTAGGATGGCGTTCTTTTCGAGATATGCTATCGGCAAAATCTGACAAATATGGGCGTGATTTTCGGATAATTTCCCGATGGGAGCCAACGTCTCAGAGGTGTTCCTGTTGTGGGAATATCGGCGGGAAGAAAGCGTTAAATATCCGTGAGTGGGAATGTCTTTTCTGTGGGACTTTCCATGATCGAGACGTGAACGCCGCAATTAATATCAAGGTCGCCGGTGGGCAATCGGAGACCTCAAAAAACGGACGCAGAGGAAAGTGTAAGACTTCTGTTAAAGAAGCAGCATCCCGTGAAGCGTCAACCCAACCGAAGATCGTTCAATTAAGTTTGTTTGATCTGCTGGTCATCACCGTCCGGCCCCGGCGGTGAGGATGTCAATCTCAAACAGAGACGGGGTGCTTGATTTCCTCTAACAGAGCCAGATATTCCTCCTTAAAATACTTTAGGGTACTTAAAATCGGATTGGGAGCGCTTTGACCAAGACCACAAAGACTGGTTTCTTTGACCATTTGACAGAGATGTTCTAGGTTTTCGAGGTCGTGAATATCGGCCTTTCGAGCGATAATTTTGGCCAATAATTCAAACATTTGTACTGTTCCCGTGCGACAGGGGATACATTTACCACAGGACTCCTCGCGACAGAACTCCATATAGAATTTCGCCACTTCCACCATACTGGTACTATCATCCATGACCACCATCCCCCCAGATCCCATCATCGAACCGAGTTTGGCTAAGGATTCGTAATCTACGGGAGTATCGAGTAAATTAGCGGGAATACAACCCCCAGAGGGGCCGCCGGTTTGTACCGCTTTCACTTGACCATCGGGAACACCACCCCCCATCTCCTCGACAATTTCCCGGAGAGTAATGCCCATCGGCACTTCAATCAGCCCATTATTGCGGATTTTTCCCGTTAAAGCGAAGATTTTTGTGCCTTTACTGCTGGCAGTACCGATATTGGCGTACCAAGCGGCTCCCTCGCGGATAATAGCGGCGATATTAGCGTAGGACTCCACGTTATTAATCAGGGTGGGACAACCATCGAGACCCGATTGGGCCGGATAGGGGGGACGGGTGCGGGGAGTGCCGCGGCCGCCTTCGATGGAATGGATGAGAGCGGTTTCCTCTCCACAGACAAAAGCTCCCGCCCCGATGCGGATATCCACCTTAAAATCGAAAGTGGACTCGAATACTTGGGAACCCATTAAACCGAATTTTTTGGCCTGATTAATCGCTTTTTGCAAACGATCGATCGCCAGAGGATATTCGGCTCTAACATAGATATAACCATGATCCGCCCCCACAGCATAGGCAGCGATCGCCATTCCTTCCAGGACTAAATGGGGGTCACTTTCCAAAACACTACGGTCCATAAACGCCCCGGGGTCGCCTTCATCAGCATTACAGATAACGTATTTTTGTTTACCCGGTTGTTTAGCCACCGTCGCCCATTTTAAACCGGTGGGATAACCCGCACCTCCCCGGCCGCGCAAACCGCTTTTGGTGATTTCCTCCACCACCTGGGCCGGAGTCATCTCGTAGAGGGCCTTGTAGAGAGATTGATAACCCCCGACGGCGATATATTCCTCAATGCGATCGGGATCGATTTTACCGCTATTTTCCCGGACAATTTTGACTTGATGGGAGAAAAAGGGATGTTTTGAGTCCCCTAATTGCACCTCGGTTTTGCCGCCGTTTAAGGCCGCAATAATGCTGGCCGCACTTTCCGGGGTGACTTCTTCGTATAGGAGATCCTGGGGATCCACTTCCACCAACGGACCGCGACCACAAAAACCCATACAACCGACCCCGACCACTTCGACTTTATCCTCTAGGTCTGCTTCTTTGACGGCAGTGGCGAGGTTTTTTTTGATTTGGAGGGAGTTAGCAGCTTGGCAACCGGTGGAAGTGCAACAATGCACCCGGATGCTTTTTTGTCTAGTTTTTTCTTTCTCGGCCACTGCCAATAATTCTTGTAAGTCCATATTCTTCTCAATCCACTAGAGTGAAAAATTACTGGGAGAAACTCTGTAGTTTCGCTAAGACAGTTTCCGAATCTTGTTTAGGGGCCACGACTCCATCGAAGACCACGGCCGGCGCAATCCCACAGGCCCCGATACAACGGGCCGACACTAGGGAAATTTCTCCATCGGCGGTGGTTTCTCCCACTTTGACATCAAAGGTGTTTTCGATGTCTTCGAGGATTTTGCCGCTGCCTTTGACATAACAAGCAGTCCCCATACAGACGATACAGGTGTGTTTTCCCGCCGGTTTCAGGGAAAAGAGATGGTAGAAGGTTGCTACCCCATAGACGCGACTGAGGGGCAGTTTTAGCGCCCGGGCAACGTAGAGGAGAACATCTTCTTCTAGGAATCCAAAGGCTTCTTGGGCTTTGTGCAGGACTTCAATCAGGGCTGATTGATTATATCCTGCCCGCTTCATGGTAATGTCGAGGACTTTGAAGCGTTTATCGCCACTGGGATGCTCTTTTTTCTCCGTTTGACGAGGATTGGCAGTTTGCATAAATCTGAACCAAATAAATTTTAGGGGCGATGACGGGAAAAAGATGGAGAGTTGTCGGTTTTCCTTGCTCATCTCCCTGCTTTTATTCTGACACTGGCTCCGGAGGGCGATCGATAACTTTATCTTTCCTTTAGTTATTGGGGGATAGGGGATTTTTCGGCCTTGTCAAATTGAAAGATGCTCCGAATCAGCCTGGAACTGAAATTACTTTGATAGCAAGGATTGCATTGCATCTTTCCTATAATAGTGTTTAATCAACGAATAGGGCCTTTTATGGCGGGCTTAAGTGGGGAACAAGAGTCGCTCGATTTAGCAGTGGAATATAGCTAGGTAATAGCTGTAGGGCTAATTCATGAATTAGCCCTACAATCAATTATGATGAACCCTGGAAATAGAAAACGGGTTTCTTCGATAAACCCGTTTTCTGCGGGTTTTTTTGCGGGAAGCATCCCCCTCTCCTCGTAGGTTAAAGGGGTAAAGTCATAACAATCTGTTGCCAAAACCGACTTTTCAGAATACAATAGAGAAGAGTAGTCATTCATCACTCAGATTAGTTAAGATGATATTACATGACTAATAATATTGACCATGACCGCTTATTTAAGGAGTTAATCTCCACCTTTTTTGTCGAATTTATTGAGTTATTTTTTCCTCAATTAATCGATTATTTAGATAGGGACTCGATTACTTTTTTAGACAAAGAAGTATTTACCGATGTCACGGAAGGAGAAAGGTATGAAAGCGATTTAGTCGCACAAGTTAAGTTTCGCGGAAAGGAATCTTTTTTTCTGATTCATGTA
>NZ_JADBUE010000024.1:0-4758 GCF_020245805.1 Microcystis sp. M179S2
GGAAGTGGGGAATTGGGGAAGTGGGGTGTGGGGTGTGGGGAAGTGGGGAAATCGGGAAGTGGGGAGATGGGGAAGTGGGGAAGTGGGGAAGTGGGGAAGCTGTCTCATCACCCTATCACCCCAAAACCCTATCACCCCAAAACCCTATCACCCTATTTCCTGACTCGTACCTACCGACGGCTAAAATAACTGACTCGGTCTCCCTCCCCGGTCAAGATTGAAAGCGATAAGCTAGAGTGTGAGGAGTGAAAACTTTTTAATCTCGTTTCGCCCCTAGAGGATAATAGCTCGATGTTGCGAATTATCACAGAGCCATGGTCAGCCAGAACGGAACTGAGACGAATTCGGGAACGGTTCGACGATCCGGAAATTCGGGAAAAAGAATCGCTTGTCCGAGAGATTGTCGAGCAGGTGCGACTTTCTGGCGATCGCTCGTTGGTGGATTACACGGAAAAATTCTACCAACAGTCCCTTAATCTACAACAACTAAAGGTGAGTGGCTCGGAACTCGATGCTGCTTATCAACAGGTGTCGCAGGATTTATTAAATGCGATCGCCGTTGCCTGTGAAAAAATGGAGGCTTTTCATCGTCAGCGTCTTCCCAAAGCTTGGGTCCAGTTTCCTGAGGATGGTACGGTTCGGGGGAAACGTTATCAACCGGTTAACAGCGTGGGAATTGTCGTTCCCGATGGGAAACGGGCCTATCTCAGTTTATTGCTCCAACAGGCGATTCCTGCCAAAATAGCGGGGGTTAAACGGATTGTCATGGTATCTCCTGCCGATGAGGATTTACGCATCCATCCGGCGATTTTAGTGGCAGCCCAATCGGTGGGTATTAGTGAGATTTATCGGGTGGCTGGACCACAGGCGATCGCCGCTTTAGCCTACGGCACAAAAACGATCGCTCCCGTGGAGATGATTGCCGGAATAGGTGATTTTTATACTAATTTGGCTAAAAAACTGGTTTCTGACCATGTAAAAATCGATTATCTCTCTATTACTTCTGATTTGGTTATTATTGCCGATAGTCAAGCCAATCCCAAGCAGTTGGCCCTAGATCTATTAGCGCAAGCGGAACAGTATTCCCTGGCGGCAGCGATTTTATTGACGACGGATAAGGCTTTAGCCCTAATAGTACAGGAAGAAGTGCAAAAACAGTTACAGGTACATCCCCAGAGATTGTTAACGGAAAAAGCGATCGCTCATTATGGTTTAATCGTGGTGGTGGAATCATTGGAGAAAGCGATCGAATTATCGAATCTTTTTGCTCCCACCCATTTATCTTTGATGATCGATGAGCCTTGGCAAAAGCTATCTTCTGTGAGACAATCGGGAACTATTCTCCTCGGTTCCACTACTCCAAAAGCGGTGGCTGATTATTTGGGTTGTCCCGTGGGAGTGGAAACTTTTCTCGATTCCGCCACTTTAATCGAATATCCTGCCGATTCTTTCGCCTCCATAGCCCACAATCTGCAAATATTAGCGCAAGCGGAGGGATTTACGACAACGGACGCGGGTATAAAATCCCGAGGTCAGGATAAGACCTAGAGAAACTATCATCTTCTCAAAGCAACTATTGGGTCTAATTTCGCGGCACGATGAGCGGGAACAACACCGAAAATTAGACCGATGGCACTAGAAACTCCTAAAGCGAGAATTATCGCAGGGATTGAGACACTGGTGGTTAAAGCGGCAAAAATTCCCGCTAGATACATTCCTTGAATGCCGACAAAAATCCCGATAATTCCGCCAGTGGTGGCTAAAATCACCGATTCAATGAGAAATTGACCTTTTATATCCCCTTCTTTCGCTCCTAAAGCCTTTCTTAACCCGATTTCTTGGGTTCTTTCCGTGACTGACACGAGCATAATATTCATTACGCCGATTCCCCCGACAAAAAGGGAAATACTGGCGATCGAGGCTAACATTCTAGTTAAACTCTCGTTAGTCTCTTTGGTCATTTCTAGGACTGCGGTTTGGGGGAAAACCTGCACATAATTCTCGTCGCTGACCTGATGACGCATTTGCAGCAGGTTGCTAATCTGAAACTGAGCGGCTTTAATTTGGGCAGAGTTTTTGGCCAAGACAGAAATATGAGTCAGGGGAATGCCATAGATAGCTCTGCGGCCTTGAACCTGATTAGACATGGTAGTTAGGGGAATTAAGGCTCGATCGTCCTGATTAGCCTCAAATAAGGAGCCTTTCGCCTGTAAAATTCCAATGACTTGAAAACTAAGATTGCCGATGCGAAGATTTTCGCCCACGGGATTGCGATTACCAAAGAGATTTTTGGCTAATTCCGATCCCAAGACAATCACTCGATTATCCCGTTTCAGGTCAGATTCCATAATAAATCTACCTTTAGATAGTTGACGGTTACGCACGTTTAGGTACTCGGCTCCCACCCCGATTAGGGGGCTATTACTGGTTCTATTACCGAAGGATAAAATTCTTTTACCGCTCAATTCGGGAGAAATGGCGGCAATGGCGGGAACTTGAGATGCGATCGCTTGAGCATCTTCGTAGGTGAGAGGCCGGGGATTAGGAATTGTCCGCCGGACATTGCGCGAGGAGGTGGAAACAAATAAAACATTCGGTCCGAGAGCTTCAAACTGCTCGAGGGCGACTTTTTGCGCTCCTTCACCCACTCCCACTAGGGCAATGACGGAAGCGTTACCGATAGCAATTCCTAGCATGGTCAGACCACTACGCAGTTTATTGCCCATCAAAGCGGAAAAAGCCATTTTCAGGTTTTCGAGCATTTCCATGGTTAGTTATATTCAGTGATCAGTGAAAAGTAAACAGTGATCAGTAAACAGTAAACAGTAAACAGTAAACAGGGATAAAGATGAAGATAAATAAATAACTAAATAACTAATTAACTTACATCTGATAACTAAATAACTAATTAACTTAAAACTTACATCTGATAACTGATAACTGATAACTGATTAGCGTGCAGAGATTTGGATCGTTTCCGGTTTGCTTAAATCGCCGGTAATAGTTAAACTGCGCCGATTAGCGTTGAGATGACGGACAATTTTATAGATAGCTTCAACTTGGTCACTAGCGCCGATTTTGGCCGCTAGAGTGGCTAGGTCAAGAGAAGTTCCCGTTTCCCGAACAACTTGCACGATTTTTCTTTGTAAATCCAGAATAGAAGCGGCGGCTTTTTTCCCTGCTTCTACCCCGGGTTGATGGTAGGCGTTAATGTTAACTAAACTAGCATAGAAACTAACGGCCCGTTCGTAGAGGGCGATCAAGGCCCCTACCTGACGGGGAGTGACCTCTGGGATAGTGATAGTGATAGAGTGACGACTATTTTCGTATAAAGCTTGTCGAGTACCTTGCAGTAATCCTGAGAGGAAATCGCCAGCAGTGGAGCCGGTTTCCACTTCTATCGAATCTCCTTGCCGGTCTTTTAACACTTCAATAAAAGTAGCGAAGAAATTGGGAACACCTTCGCGTAATTGTTGGACGTAGGCGTGTTGGTCCGTGGAACCTTTGTTACCATAGACGGCGATCCCTTGGTACACCGTATTACCATCGAGGTCTTTTTCTTTACCGAGGGACTCCATGACCAATTGTTGCAGATAGCGGCTAAAGAGATAGAGACTGTCTTTGTAGGGCAGAATCACCATATCTTTCTCTCCCTTGCCATTGCCCTCATGATACCAAGCTAGAGCCAGTAGGGCGCTAGGGTTTTTTTTCAGGTTATGGACGCGGGTGGCGATGTCCATTTCTTTGGCCCCGGCTAACATTTCATCAATGTCGATACCCTGCAAAGCGGCCGGGAGAAGACCGACAGCGGATAGTTCTGATGTACGACCACCGACCCAATCCTGCATGGGGAAACGAGTTAGCCAATCTTGGGCGTATTTGTCCAGTTGGCTACCCGGCATGGTGACGGCGACCGCGTGTTGCGGAAAGTCTAAATCCAGTTTTTCGTAAGCGTTGCGGACCTCTAACATTCCGTTTCTCGCTTCGGGAGTGCCGCCGGATTTACTGGTGACGATAACGAGGGTGGTAGCTAAGGGTAAATGGGCTAGGGTGCGATCGATGCCTTTAGGGTCGGTATTATCAATAAAAGCAATCTCTAAGGGGGGAAAATCGGGCGCTAGAGCCGAACCGACGAATTGGGGACCCAAAGCAGACCCCCCGATGCCGACACAGAGGATATGGCTAAATTTTGCCCGATTGGGCGGCTTAATCGCTCCAGAGTGAATTTTCTTGACAAATTCTTTGATCTGTGCTATGGGTTCGGTGATTTCGTCCCGCAATTCCTGGTTAGGAGCGAGTTCAGGAGCGCGCAGCCAGTAGTGGCCGACCATACGCTGTTCGTCGGGATTGGCGATCGCACCCTGTTCTAAAGCTGCCATATCTTGGAAAGCGCGCTCAAATTTTGCTTCTAGACCTTTGAGAAAAGCCTCATCGAAGGGAATCCGACTGACATCGAGATAAAGTTCTAGGTTAGGGTGATAGTATAACCAATCTTGGTAACGTTGCCAGAGTTGCAGATTATCCATAAAAAAAAGCGAAATTTTTGTTTAATTACTCGTTTAGGAGAGATAGCATTCTATCCTCTCCAATCATCATACAGGTAGTTTTAGACTAGAAGTTGACATCCTCGCCGCCGTAAAACGGACGGCGATTCCCAAACCTCACGATTTAGGTTTCTGCTTCTTTCCCTTGCGGGGTTCCGCACCTGCCTTAACAGATTTACTCTGTTCTGGTCTTATGGTCGCTCTACAGACTGAC
>NZ_JADBUE010000240.1:0-21958 GCF_020245805.1 Microcystis sp. M179S2
CAAAAAAACAGGAATAAGTTATCGAACGGCTTGGAGGTGGTGGAAACAAGGGAATTTAACAGGCTATCAATTGCCTTCTGGTACAATTATCACAACGGATGACAACCCTTCAAAACCCGACGCTGAGTTAAAAGACAACGAATAATAATGTTAGTAGCAGAAAGACACATTATCAAGAAAGGACATCGATTTTGGGCTGAGATAGATAATTGATCTTGGCAGTCTAAAAATCTCTACAACTCAGCCAATTATTTAATCCGACAAAACTTCATTTATGGCCACGGCTATTTGACCTATAATCAGATGGCCTCTCTGAGGTCAAAGACAGAACAGTATCAAGCTTTACCCGCTAAAGTTTCCCAACAAGTTTTAAGAGGATTAGACCGGAACTGGCCATCATTTTTTGCCGCTTCATCGGAGTTTAAAAGTCACCCCGATCAATTTCTGGTCAAACCCAAAATCCCGGGCTATAAGGAGCCAAAAAAAGGACGAAATCTCTTAGTTTACACGATTCAAGCTATAAGCAAAGTAGGTCTTAGGCAAGGAATAGTCAAATTATCAGGTACTTCAACGCCTTGCCGACGAGAGTGGCTGAGGGCATAGTAGAAGTCAGAATAGTTCCTAAATGTGATTGTTATGTAATCGAGGTAATTTATGAGAAAACTGAACAGTTCTTAGCTCCTAATGAAAAGATAGCTGCGATAGATTTAGGCATAGATAATTTGATGGCTGTAACTTCAAATCAACCGGATTTTATCCCTTTGTTGATTAATGGCAGACCGTTAAAAAGCCTGAATCAATTTTATAACCAACGTCGAGCTAAGTTACAATCTCTGTTAAAAGGCAATCGTCAAAGTTCCCAGAGGATTCGCCGTTTAACTCGCTCTCGAAATCAGAAAGTAGATAATTATCTTCATAAAGCTAGTCGTTATTTGGTTAAGCTCTTAGTTGACCAACAAATTACTACTTTAGTTATTGGTAATAATCCAGGGTGGAAACAAGAGGTAAACTTAGGGAAAGTCAATAATCAAAAGTTGGTAACTATTCCTCATGCTCGATTAATTGAGATGATTAGTTATAAATGTCAGTTAGCGGGAATTAAAGTGATTATTCAAGAAGAATCCTATACCTCAGCTTCTAATTTTTTGAATGACGATCCTCTCCCCGTTTATGGACAGATAACTGAAAAGCCAGTGTTTTCAGGAAAAAGAATTTCGCGAGGGTTATATCGTACAGATAAGGGGATTCTGGTTCAATCTGATGTCATAGGTTCCTACAATATTTTACGAAAAGCATTCCCAAATGCGTTTAACCGCTATGGGATAGAGAGGTGCGTAGTTCACCCAAGGAGAATTAATCTCTCGAAGTAAAAGTGAAGGGAATTTCTGAAATGGAATTCAGTCTGTCTATATTTGACTATACTTTTACTAACTATATTGGCGATGATCACTAGAAATTCTTTATTATCAGGTTTGTTTCTGGGTCTGGGTTGGGTTGGCGTTAGCGGCAACCTAGTCTTGGCCCAATTGCCTATCAGTGAGCGTTGTTTAGCGGGGGCTGAATCCTGCGCTTACCAAAAATATCCCCAATACAATCAGCAATTAAACTTTCGCACCAGTCCCCAAATCGAGCAGCGGCGACTGAACACGCTCGAAAATCAATGCGGTAGCATTAATTCCTCTCGTTGTCATAATCTGCGTCCGCAGGTGCAAGAGCTACAGAAAACTCCCACCATGCAGCAATTGCGGGAACAACAGATTAGAATTATCCAAACTCGTTAAAATAGGGGAGATTTGGCTATCTCCCCCCACACCACACCTCGATAAATCCCACAATTAACGCACTTCAAACAAACGATTATCCGGTAAATTACTAATCGCTCGCTGGAGACTATTCAAGGATCTATTGTAATCGACGATCGCCTGTAGATAACGGCTTCTGGCATCGGTTAAATCCCGTTGGGAGTTGATCACATCCGTTTGGGTTCCCACACCCGCCTGAAAGCGTAAACGGGCTAATCGCAGACTTTCCGTGGCGGATTCAATGCTTTTTTGCGAAGTTTTGATGTTTTCTTGGTTAGAAATCAAACTATAGTAGGATTCCTCCACTTGAAGGCGAATTTCATTGCGACGGAGGGAGAATTCCGTATCGGCGCGATCGATATTTCTTTCCGCTTGACGAGCGCGGGCAAAAGCACGACCACCATCAAAGAAAGTCCAACGAATCCGGCCACCGACGCTAAAACCATCGCCAAAACCAGCAGCATCACTGAGATCGTTGAGGACATTATACTCGCCCAGAAGGTCCACTTGGGGAATCACCGCCGAAATAGCGATCGAGCGGTCTTCTGCGCTAATTTCCCGTTGTAAGAGTTGTTGTTCTAATTCCGCGCGATTTTTGTAGGCCAAAACGATACTATCATCAAGACTCAAGCCCCAAGTTCCCGCCTCGCGAATCTCATCGGCAGCGGTTAACTCGATGTGTTGGCCGACACTCAATATCTGTGCCAGTCGCCGTCGGGAAATACGCTGGGTAGAAATCGCCCGGGTTAAGTCTTGGTTAGCGTTGGCTAGGTCAACTTCCGCCTGTAGGACAGCAAATCGGGTTCCTAGTCCCGCTTGCTCCAATAATTGAGCATCTCGTAAACTTTGACTAGCATCTTCGATCGAGGCTTGGGCGATCGCTACTTGGGCATCACCCCTTTGTAATTCATAATAGGCATCGGTGGCATCAAAACGAGTTTGTTCCGAGACTCGTTCCACCTCTAATTCCCGTTGCCGGATCACTTTTTCGGCCCTTTTGATCTGGGCTGCCCGTTCACCCCCTGTATAAACCCCATAGACGATGCGAACACTACCCTGAAGGTTGGTACTATCTTCGGGTGTAACTGCTGGGATGCCCTGTTGACGAGCTAACTCATTCTGTCTTTGGGCAGCTGCCGATTGATCCTGGGTGAGACTGGCCTCTGCGGAGGCCGTGGGTAATAAAGCGGCCTGTTGTTCCTTTAATTGGGCGCGAGCGATTTCTAAATCGACCCTGGCGGTCTGTAAGGTCTGATTATTTTTTAAAGCTAATTCGATCGCTTGATTTAAGGTGAGCGGTTGTACTACCCTAATATTCACCTCGTCCGGTTTGGTGGGAAAAATTAGGGGATTGCCACTAGGATTAAGATAATTAGGGGCCTTGGTATCCGCTTCCGTGGTTGCCGGTGCCGCCGAGGGGCCGGGTAACTGAGAAACTGGATTGGCAGTAGGTCGGGGTTTCTTCAACAAATCCGCAGCGGACTGAGTTTGTGCCTTAACCGAGGATTCAGCCAAGAAAATCAACCCAAGCACCGCACTCACGGTAATACCATAACGCAAGAGCAACATGAGTATCTCGAAAGTAAACAGTAAACGATAAGAAGTAAATAAGCTCACACCACTATGTTGGCCGATTACTAATTACCGATAGTAACACGGGAGCATGAAAGCCACCGTCTTTTAAGCACCGGCTACAATCAGATTCGATTGATTTGGAACGAGACATCAAAACGGCATTAGATTTAGCCCAATACTGATAGGAGGTTCTCTATGGCTACAATTCAGACTTATCCTTGGGATGCAGCAGATCATTTGAAAACAAAAGAAGATATCGCTGCTTATCTGGAAGCTGCCCTCGAAGATGGCGATCCTAGCTTAGTAGTGGCAGCATTAGGGGATATTGCCCGTTCTCAAGGGATGACTCGTATTGCTCGTGAGACGGGTTTGGGACGGGAGAGTCTCTACAAATCTTTGTCGAATCAGGGTAATCGGTGAGTTTGCTACAGTTCTTAAGGTTTTGCAAGCACTTGGGTTACGCCTGCAAGTTGTACCCATTACCTAAAAATCCCTAATCACTAATCCTACTCCATCCCGACGCGGATCGCCCGTAGCGGTTAATTCCCCCCGATCATTCACTGCCACCCCATGCACACCCCCAAAAAACATATTTTGTTCTTGCCACCGGGATACTTGAGTATTTGCGGGTAAAACCAGATTTTTGAGCATATTTTCCCGATCTTCTAAAGGTTCAATTCCTAATTGTTGATTTTCCCAATGTATGCGCGATGCGGCGATCGCAGCGGCTAAAGATTGCCGAAAATCGATTAAATTGCTAATAACCTGCAAGATAGCGGTGCGAATGCGATTGGAACCCCCAGAACCGAGAACAAATCGCGGCTTTCCTTCCTCTAAAATCATCGTCGGGGACATCATTGAGGATAAACGACGATCAACCGGCCAATTGTGAAAACCAAAGGGATTTAAGTCCGCTTCCCCGATCATATTATTGAGCATAATTCCCGTCCCCGGCACGGTATAAGCCGATCCTTCCCCGTTGGAAAAGGTGGCACTGGCGGCATTACCTTCCCCATCGATAACACTAATATGGGTGGTACTGCCCCATTTATTGGGATATTTGCCTAAAAATTCCGACGAGAGGAATTGCTCTTCGATTCCCTCCTGATGGATAAAATTATCGTAGCCTTGAGCGCGCGCTTGATTGGTTAAGGCCATCACTTCCGTTAAAATTTGCAGATGTTTGGCTCCCAGATGCTCTAAAGCCGATAAATTGACTGTTTCTAGTAATTTTAGGGCAAAAGCCAGGAGAATTCCTCCAGAACTAGGAGGCGGATTAGTCAGGATTTCGTAACCTCGATATTGGCTTTTTAGGGGTTTTCTCTCAATGACTTGGTAATGACTTAAATCCTCTAGGGTAAGATAACCGCCCTCCTGCATATCTTTGGCGATTTGGTGGGCGATTTCTCCCTCATAAAAGTCTTTTACACCTTTTTTGCTTAATTCCTCTAAGGTGTTGGCAAAATCCCTCATCACACAGCGATCGCCAGCTTGGAGGAGTTTTCCTTGGGGAGCATAGACTTTTAAACCCTCTCTATCTTTGAGCAGGATCGAAGCGAGTAAACCCAGGCAAAAGCCGTTATATTGGCTCAAAATGTAGCCTTGACGAGCATATTCGATCGCTGGTTCCGCTACCACGGCAAAGGGCAATTTTCCCAGTTTTTTCTGCACTGTTTCCAATCCCCGTAATGCTCCGGTCGTAGCGATCGCACCTCGGCCAATGTGAAAATCTTGACTAGCACCACCAAAATCGATCGCCACTGGGTAAAAGTCGATATTTGTCAAGGGTTTTTTATATTTGGGAGTTTGACAAAAAAAATCAAAAAGGGTATTGACTTTTTCTTTGGTATGTGCTAGTAAAAAACCGCCGCCCCCCGCCGAAGCGAGGGTGAATTCGACCACGAAAGCCGCTAAAATCGAGCCAACTATCCCATCGAAGGCATTTCCGCCCATTTCTAAGATTAATTGTCCAGCTTCGGCAGTTTTTGGATGTCCTGCGGCGATAGCGCCCTTGCTTTTGCGAGTCACTTTGATTCAGTTATCAGTTATCAGTTATCAGTTATCAGTGGGGAGATGGGGGTGTGGGGTGTGGGGAAGTGGGGAAGTGGGGAAGTGGGGAGAAGGGAGAATAAATAGAAATAATCTCCTGTCTCCTGTCTCGGAGTCTCCTGTCTCCTGTCCCCTGAATAGGGCTATTTTTTAAATTGCTTAACCGCTTGATAGATTTCGGGTAAACGCTTGTAAGCGGCTGCTACCTTGAGGAATAACTTATGCGGCATAGCGGGAGAACCAGAAACCACTTCTCCTGCCCCGATATCGTTGTGAATGCCGGTTTGGGCGGTTGCGATCGCACCATCCCCGATCGCCGCTTGATTGGCAATGCCCACCTGTCCCGCTAAAATAACGCGATTGCCCACTTTTACGCCTCCTGCCATGCCTACCTGTCCTGCAAGGGCGCAAGCTTGGCCAATTTGGCAATTATGGGCAATATGGACGAGATTATCGATCTTAGTCTGGCTACCGATGCGGGTTTCTCCCACTGCCGGACGATCCACGGTGCTATTACAGCCAATTTCTACCCCATCTTCCAAGACCACGATACCCGATTGTTCCATCTTAAACCAGCCTTCGGGAACCGGCACAAAACCGAAGCCCTCGGCACCGATAACAGCACCACTGTGGATAACGCAATCATTGCCGATTTGTACCCGTTCATGGATGGTACAGTTAGCGTGGAGAATTGTGCGATCACCAATATGCACCCCGGGGTAAACAACGGCGTTAGGATGAATGCAAACACCATCACCGAGGGTGACATTGGCTTCTACCACGGCATGGGCCCCGATGGCGACTTTATGGCCGATTTTAGCCGATGGATGCACCACGGCGGTGGCGTGAATGTAGGGTTGGGGCTGAAAGGGTTGATAGAATAATTTGATGGCGTGGGCGAATAAAAGTCGGGGATTGGCACTAGCTAACCAAGGGATGCCGCGTTCGTCGGCCTGTTGTTGTAAATTGGCATCCAGGGGCAGAATTAGGGCAGTAGCCTCAGTTTTGGCGACAAAGGCAGCAAATTTTCCCCCTTCGATATAGCTAATGGTATCGACTAGGGCGGTTTCGATGGGAGTTATGGCTTTAATTTGGGGATTTCTGTCGGGATAGGCAGTTAAACTGTGAGCAGAGACTAAAGGGCTTAATTTTTGGGCAATTTCACTAAATTTCATAAATATATATTGCGATCGAGATAGGGCTTATCCTAGGATAGTTTAAAACTATACTGATAATCTTGTCGTTATTATAGTCAAAAAAGTTGCTAGTTTTTTAGGGAATAATCCCTGTTTTCCATTTCAACAAAGCCGATCTCGATCTGGAGCGGTTTTGGGGATAATTTTGCTCTCTCCAAAACCGATTGCTTTTAGTTTTTACTACTCGATCGAGTTAATACAATTGACCCGAACAGTATTAAGGCGATCAGAGTTGATGGTTCGGGAACTGTTTGAAAATCTAGGTTAAAAATTCCTGACTCTCCCCAAGAAAGGCTAAGATATACCAGCTTAAAACTGGCTGAATATTTTCCTGGTCGAGAGGCAAGAAACTTCGGTAAAAAGGAGAAGTTATCACCAGTCCCGATCGCATAGATATCGCCAGCATTAGCTAAAATTGTCTTTCCTAAAGAGTTAGCTACTGTTAATCCATCACTAATCTCTAACAGTTGTAAGGATAGGTTGGCATTACCTAACGACCGATTCCACCGTCCCCCAGAACTGTTAAAAAGAGCTTGTTCTCCCAAGTCAGAGGAATTATTAATAGTTGCCACTGATTGCATCAGTAGATTGCTATATTCCTCCCCAGTGGCAGCACTAACAAAACTATTCTGAAAAATTCCTTTTCCCGCAATTAAGGAGAGAGGAGGCAATCCTGTAGAAGTCTCAGGAATGCGATTATTGCTGTTAGTAGGATTAACTACTGGATTACTAGACGGTCCGGAATAACTGTAAGTGCCGATACCGTGAAAATGAGGGGTTCCCTCTCGGTGAGCAACCAGAAGAGTTAACCGGTTATAGTTAGGATTGGCTAATCCCGCATAGATGCCCCGAGTTAAGGTGATTTGATTATCCACCCCGATATAAAATTCGGGCAAACTCTGACCAATGGCAGGCTCTTCAGCCTTAGCCACCGTTACCAGGGCGAAAGAAAGCGATAAAATGAAGCTAACAGCGATAAATGGATATTTAGGGCTTTTTTCGCCGATTTTATTCCCAGCACAAACTAATCCTACCCCAGAGACCTGTAGAACCATGATTTCTCTCCTTAATTAGAACGATAATCATTATCATTCTAGCGAAAAACCCTTGTTCCGATTCACTTTTGCCAACAAAGTTAATTTAAGTTAACGTGAACAATGCTGTCCCAATAAGTTGCCCGAGCATCTAAAGGGGTCGAGGTGGATCAAGGAACAGGCAACGCCAGAACAGCAGCCGGTTCTCTGGGGATGAGGCCAAATCCCGTCAAAGTTTATCTTGATCAAAAAAGATATAGCGTTTCCTAAGCTAGTGAGGTACACCTATTTTTCTTCCCTTTTGCCTTCTGCCTCTTGCATGAGTGCCTAAAACCCATCACTTTTGTACCTCAGCAGACTGAAAAACGCTATAAACAAAGCTGTACTAGATTTTGCAGTGGGGAATGTGGGTTAAAATAGACCAAGAAAGTTAACAAAAAAATTGTCTCGCTCAAGTCGGCGAAAATCAGCTTATGACCCTTGCGGTGGTGATCGAAAAGTTAAAAAAATCCTACGGTCAGACAGCAGCGGTTAAAGATATCTCCTTTACCGTGGCAGCGGGAGAAATCTTCGGTTTACTCGGTCCCAATGGTGCGGGGAAAACCACCACGATTCGCTGTCTTTGCACCCTTGCTAAACCCGATGGCGGCAAAATCGAGGTGGGGGGTGTCGATGCCCTGAATAACCCCAAATCCGCCCGTAAACGCCTGGGTTACGTTGCCCAAGAAGTCGCCCTCGATAAAATGCTCACCGGCCGGGAACTGTTGCAACTACAAGCGGCTCTCTATCACATTCCCGCTCAAAAGTCAAGAGAGCGCATCAAAGAATTAATAAATCTTTTAGGATTAGAGGAATACGCCGACAAAAAAACGGGAACCTATTCCGGCGGCATCAAAAAACGGCTGGATTTAGCGGCGGGATTACTGCATCAGCCAGAAGTTTTGGTGCTAGATGAACCGACTGTGGGACTCGATATCGAAAGTCGTTTGATTGTCTGGGATTTTCTGCGACAATTGCGGGCGGCCGGAACCAGTGTATTAATTACCAGCCATTATCTCGAAGAAATCGACGCTTTGGCCGATAACTTGGCAATTATCGACAATGGTATCGTCATCGCTCGCGGTACCCCCTCACAACTGAAGGAGCAACTGGGTGGCGATCGCATTACCCTGAAAGTGCGGGAATTTTCCCCAGAGGAAGAAGCTTTCCAAGCGAAAGAATTATTATCCCGTCTGCCTTTTGTCGAGGAAGTAATCGTTAATACCGCCCAGGGTAACTCCCTGAATCTCATCGTCACGGCCAATAGCAATCCTTTAAGCAAAATTGAACAAACCCTAGCCGAATCGGGATTACCCGTGTTTAGCATGGCCCAATCCCGTCCTAGTCTCGATGATGTCTATCTAGCAGCTACCGGACGCACCCTGATGGATGCGGAAATTGCCGCCGCCAGCAGTCGCGACCTGAAGGCGGAGAAAAAACAAGCGATGAAGGAATCCTAGTCCGGCGAGAAAGGCGGTAATATTGCCCAATTGTCCCGTTAAATCATCTATAATTGGACAGATCGACTATCTATCAATCAATATGAAAGATAAACGGGTATTGCTGACCGGCGGTACGGGAGGACTGGGTTTAGGAGTCACTCCGGCGGTTTTACACCATGGCGGTCATCTAACCATGACCTATCGGGAGGAAAGGGAGGTGGGTCGTCTGAAATCTCGGCTGAGTGCGGCGGAATTTGAGCGTATTCGCTTTGTCAGGGTGGATTTAACCCAAGAAACTGCCGTGGCTAGATTAATTGATGATCTCGGTCGGGTCGATGTTTTAATTCATCTAGTCGGGGGTTTTACCATGGGGGCGACGGAGGAGTTTAGCTATGAAGATTGGCTAAAAATGTTCGATTTAAACCTCCATAGCACTTTTTTACTGTGTAAACACTGTTTACGCTCGATGAAACTTCATAATTATGGTCGTATCGTCACTATCGGTTCTCGTGGTGCCGTACAACCGGGGGCAAATTTGGCCGCCTATTGTGCCTCGAAAGCGGCGGTAGTGGCTTTAACCCAAGCGATCGCAGAAGAAACCAAACAGACTAATATTACCGCTAACGTGGTTTTGCCCAGCATTATCGATACTCCGGGCAACCGGGAAGCGATGGGAGAGGCAAATGCCAAGGACTGGGTAAGTCCCCAATCTCTAGCCGAGGTGATCTGTTTTCTGGCAGGGGAAGGAGCTAAGGACTTGCGCGGGGCGGCAATTCCCGTCTATGGTTCCCTGTGAGTGGTTTTTTGTCTTCGGGCTGATACACTGATAACGGCGCTCGCTCTTGCTAAAAATTGGGCTTAATTTATGCTTATTCCGATTCTTATCAGTCTTACTATCTTACTTTTATCCTATCTGCTCGGTTCGATTCCCACGGGTTATTTAATCGGTAAATACAGCAAAGGTATCGATATTCGTGACTATGGTTCCGGTTCCACTGGGGCCACCAATGTGTTGAGAACTCTGGGAAAATCTGCCGGGGCGACGGTATTATTAATTGATATGTTAAAAGGAATGGCGGCGGTGGCTCTGGCACGAGGACTATATTTTATTGATGTCAATCCTCTCCCAGAAAGTTGGTATTACTGGTTAATTATCGGGGCAGCATTGGGGGCAATCATCGGTCATAGTAAATCGATTTTCTTGAATTTTAGTGGTGGTAAATCCGTCGCCACCAGTTTAGGGGTTTTATTAGTGATGAATCCCCTAGTGGCTTGCGGAACTTTGGCGAGTTTTTTAGTTATTCTGGCACTTTTCCGGATTGTTTCTTTAGGTTCGATTATCGGGGCGCTGGTGGTGAATATTTTAATGGTTGTTTTGGGTCAACCTCTCCCCTATATTTTATTTAGTTTGATGGGGGGAATCTATGTGATTGTTCGTCATCAGGGTAATATTAAAAGATTGTTGGCAGGGACGGAACCAAAAATAGGTCAGAAAGTACAGCAATCATCGGAAGTAAGTTAATAACTTTCTCAAGTCAGAATAACCACTGTGAAATGAAGTTGACGGCTCATCAGTTCTTTTATGAATAGGCTAAGACGCATTTTAACCGCCTATCCTTAGATTAGCTAAATCTCCCCCCGACGTCGGGTAGGGTTGGGGGGGTGTTGCCTCTTTCCCCATCTCAACAAGCAATCTTGTCTTTGAGGTTTAATTAAGACTGTCTGCTGTGGTTTTTAACCAAAGGATAAAACTATTAATATCTTCTTGGACTTGTAGCCATGTATTATAATAGTTATTAACCAGATTTTCTAGTTTTTGTTTTTCCAATTCAAAACCGTAGATATTGCGAACAACGTGCCGAAAGCTTAGGTATTCATTAAGTTTATGTACTGTATCTTCTCGTAATACAGCAGGACGATAATCTTGAGGTTTGCTCATACGATTTAATAGCCTTCTATGCCAGTCATAACTAGATGGTAAGCCACCATTTAACTCAGAAGCGATAATTTGAAAAATTCGTTCACATCCTGTATAGAAGTTATGGAGTTTTAGGGCTAAACTTTCGGCACAAATATCGGCTAGTGCCGGGTTGGTTAGCATTTCCGCTTGAACTAAACGCATTTGGCTTTCTAGCCGATTTAATCTATTAACTTCAGTGGCAATATCAAGGGCGATTTCTTGTAATTCACTGGCACTCATCGGACGCATAAAGACATTCTCCTGTTTGCAAAACTCTTTTAAGAAAATGAGGTTCTAAGTCTTCTATAGGCTTTAAATCAATCCAGCGAGCGCTAATTAAATTAACTTTTCCTAAAGCTTGAAAAAAACTTTCTGGGGGTATGCCAGCCACGGCTAGATCAATATCAGAGGTTTCCTGAAATTTACCTTTAACTAGAGAACCAAACAGGATAATTTTTGTAATTGGGAAATTTTCTTTTAAATAATCAATAACTGGCGGGAGATTTTTCCTTGCCTCTTGAGCTAATTTTTGATTATATTCCTGCTGTTCTTTTTGGCGTTTTTGCCAGTATTCAAGATAGGGATTATTGACCGACATAATAATTATAATAGCGAGGATTTAGCTTAACTTTCTGCCCATTGTTCAAAGAAAATTTGAATATCTTTTTCTAAGTTTCTGTAGATTTTTCTTGCCCTGTCTAAATTAACTTTCAATTGCTCATAATCAATATTTGTGCCGTAGGCATGACGAAAAAAGTGCCGAAATCCTCGCAAACTATTTAACAAAGCGGCGGTTTCTGAAGAAATAAAAGCAGGACGAATTCCGGGGATAGGGACAGTCATTCTGTCTGTTTAATAAGGCTGTATGCCATTGCCGAGTATCGGCAATATGATTTTCAAAACAGGTAGCCACTATTTTAAGTAAATCCTCAGTGGCACTGTATAAATTATGGATTTGATAGGCAATGCTTTCTAGGCGAATGACATCATCGGGATTAACACCTTCGGCTCTAACAGCAACTTTACCATCGATGGCTTTGATTAACTGTAATTGAGCATTTATATCAGCTTTCAACAGGATTAGTTGTCGGTTGTCCATAAAATTCCTTCTTCCCGAACGCGGTGGGCAAAATGACAGTTTTTCAGCAGAATAATATCCACCTCTCTCCCCAGATAATAGGAAAGAATACTAATAGCCTCAAAGTGCAGTTCGGGATTGATATTTTCGACGGCAATATCCACATCAGAACCGGGGTGAAATTTATAGGGACGAGTCACGGAGCCAAAGATATAAGCTCGATTAATTCCGTATTTTACCGCATTTTCATGAAGCCATTGTTGAGTTTTTGCCAGCAGGGTTTGTCTTTCCTGTTCTCCTTGAATATCTTTTTCTTTGAGGATTTTATCGAGTTCTGGGGTAGGAAAAGCGCTCATGGGCTTATTTTACCATTGAGTTTAAGTAAGTGGTTCTAATTAAATAGAAGATAGATTGTGCCTTCGATCCCCCCTAACCTTGATCAGGGGGGTGCCGAACTGTTTGGTACTTTATTGATGACGACAATGCCCAATTAGCAAAGGTTTGAGCTATTACCACTACCATAAAATCACTACCTATCTTGATTTAGAGGATTTTTTCTAAACCGTAGACGAGGGATTGCAGCTGAGTAACTTTGCGGATAGAGAGGAGAACCCCCGGCATATAACAGGAGCGATCGCTGGTATCATGACGAAGGGTATAGATTTCCCCGGGGGAACCGAAAATGACTTCTTGGTGGGCAATTAAACCGGGTAGACGCACGCTATGAATACGGATGTTCTCAGCAGTTAAACCGCCTCTAGCGCCGGGGATAGTTTCTTTTTCGGAAACTTGGGCAGGATTAAAGGTTTTACCTAATTCGGCCAGTAATTCGGCGGTTTTAATGGCCGTTCCACTGGGTGCGTCTGCTTTTTGATTGTGATGCAGTTCGATAATTTCCACATGATCAAAGTAGCGGGATGCTTGCAGGGCAGCCTGTTGTAGTAAAACCATGCCAATGGAAAAATTGGGGATAACTAAACAGCCGGTGCTGGCTTTTTCGGCAAATTCGGCTAAATCTTGCAGTTGTGCCGGCGATAATCCCGTAGTTCCCACCACGGGACGCACTCCATAGGCGATCGCACTGCGGGTATTGTCATAAACACCGTCGGGATGGGTAAAATCCACCATCACCCCTTGCACTTTTTCCTGAGTTGCCAGGACTAAAACACTCTGCAAATCGTCGAGAATCGGCACTTCTAGGGGTTCACAACCGGCCACTTCCCCCACATCTTGACCTCGAAAAGCTGGATTTCGATCCACTGCACCCACTAAGATCATATCGTCGGCACGAGCAACGGCTTTAATGACTTCCCGTCCCATTTTACCGGCTGCACCGTTGACAACTACAGGAATCGGTCCTCTATTTTCGGTCATGGTTAATTATTCTCCTTATATATAACCTGAGTTCGGGATAAGAAAAGGGAGAAGTGATATGCTGAAAAACAGAAAACCATTCAGCCACCTTGCCCTAGGGTTAGTATAGATGCTTTATTCTGTCCTGTCGATGATTTTTGCCAATAATTTGCACCTCAATGCTCAAAAAGCTTACTTGCTTATGGACTGAAGACTCGACAACGAAAAATAAGCTTATGTCTGGGGGAAATTATGACGATTTTAATCGCTTTTCATACGGCGGATTCAGGCTCAGTCTGGTACATCTTCTAATTTGATTCCTTTTTGCCTCTATCTCAAACATTGCTGCTGATGCGTTTCAAATTTGAATTGGCGTACCAAGATTGGCCATCTCAAAACTTGGAAAACCGCAAAAGCCCTCAATTTTTAGGGATTGTAACATGAGTGATTACCCCGGATTTTCAGTTATTAAATCTAGTTTATCTCAACCCCAGAAAACACCTCAATTAATGACAGAGCAGCACCAGGGCGATACCGATACCTAAGCTTAAACCGACCAGCACTTGAAAAGGAGTATGACCAATTAATTCCTTTAAACGTTCCTCGTTAAATTCCTTGCCCTCCTGGAACATTTCATCGATAATTTGATTGAGAATCCGGGCCTGTTTTCCTGCTGCCTGACGCACTCCAGCCGCATCATACATAACAATAACCGCAAAAAGCGCGGCGATGGCAAATTCGGAACTAGACCAACCCATCTGTAATCCTACCCCAGTAGCCAAGGCCCCCACCAGCGCCGAGTGAGCGCTAGGCATTCCTCCCGACGAGACTAGATAGCGCAGACTCACCTTACCATCGCGGATTAACTCAATCAGCGCTTTTAGTCCCTGGGCAGTGAAACAAGCTAAAAGAGAGACTAGCAGTATTTGATTGTGTAACACCTGCTCGAAGTCCTGCATAATCTCGTTCGTTTAATTTAATTTTTACGATTAACAATATACTCGGCGATGGCCCGTAAAGGTTCAGCGGCCTCATCGTAGCCACTCAATTCACCGATGGCACTATCTATTAACTGTTGAGCTTGCTGGCGGGACTCTTCTATCCCCCAGAGACTAGGATAGGTGGCTTTTTGTGCCTGTAGATCCTTACCGGCGGTTTTGCCCAATTCCTCCTTTGTCGCCGTGATATCGAGAACATCATCGATAATTTGGAAAGCCAAGCCAATATTTTGAGCGTAACGGGCTAATTTAGCTATATCTTCCGCTTTTGCCCCCGCTAAAACTGCCCCCGACACCACAGAAGTCTCCAACAGGGACCCGGTTTTCTGAGTATGGATAAAACCGAGAGTTTCCGCCGAAATATCGGGTTTTCCTGCGGATTCCAAGTCTAAAACCTGACCCCCCACTAAACCCGCTGCCCCGACCGTGCGACCTAAACGGGCAATTACCTCTAAAATCTGTAGGGGAGGTACATTACGAGTCTGGGTAGCCACATACTCGAAAGCGTAGGCCAGGAGACCATCCCCGGCTAAAATAGCGATATCTTCGCCAAAAACCTTGTGATTGGTTAATTTCCCGCGTCGGTAATCATCGTTATCCATGGCGGGTAAATCGTCATGAATTAATGACATAGTGTGAATCATTTCTAGGGCGCAAGCGGTGGGTAAAGCCATCTCTAGGGAACCCCCCATCAATTCACAGGTAGCCAGACATAAAATCGGCCGCAGACGTTTGCCACCGGCGAGGAGAGAATAGCGCATCGCCTCGTAGATTTTGGCAGGATTGCCGATAACTAAAGAGCTATCTAAAGCTGACTCGACAATTAACCGCTTTTCCTCCAGATAGGAAGCCAGAGAAAAGCTCTCGTTTTTCCTCACTTCTACTCCTCGTTCGCCCCTAGTAACCATGTCTTTTTGTCTTGAACCGACTGCTTTTAAAACTATATCAGGAAACTCCACCTCGATCGGAATTAAACTGGCTGCTCCCTTGTCCCCTAAGCTGTTGACTATCTAAATTACTCCTTCAGACTGCATGGCAGCACCGGAGTTGACAGTCTGAACATTTGTACTAAAATTTCCCAGGCGGAGATGGGCCACTTTTCTTTTCTGATGCCTATTTTCTCTTTTAACCTGAAAAAATACATCCCTCAGCCCAGTCCAGGAATTGGCGAAAAACGGGCGATATAATTGAATTTCACCGCAGTTATCCCGGGAGATGCTAAAGTTTTGATGATTCGGTCAAACTTCCGTTTTCTTAGCTTGCGGTTGAGAAATTTCTCGATTAGCCTAGAATTAGGATTATCCTAGGAATATATTGTATGCTGCCAGGGCAAATTTTAGGCGATCGATACCAAATCCAAAGTCAGTTAGGTAAACAAACCGGAAGACGCACTTTTCTCGCCCAAGATCTAAAAACGGGTACTACTGTTGTCGTCAAATTATTAATCTTCAGTCCCGATTTTGAATGGACAGATTTAAAACTTTTTGAACGGGAGGCCGCAACTCTTAAACATCTAGATTGTCGCTCGATTCCTGAATATATCGACTATTTTGAAGTTCGCACCGATACCTATCAAGGTTTTGCCCTTGTTCAGAGTTATATCGAGGCTAAATCTCTCAAGGAACAGGTAGAAACCGGTCGCAAATTTACTGAAGCAGACCTACAAGAATTAGCTAAATCTATCCTAGGTATTTTAATTTATCTCCATGGACTTAACCCGCCAATTATCCACCGGGATTTGAAACCTAGTAATATCTTATTAAAAGATCGATCGGGCCATAGTATCGGCAATGTTTATTTAATTGATTTTGGTTCTGTCCAGACTGTTGCCCAACAGGAACAGGCTACTTTAACTATCGTCGGAACCTACGGTTATATGCCCCCTGAACAATTCGGTGGTCGCACCGTTGCCGCTTCTGATTTATACAGTTTAGGAGCGACTTTAATCTATCTAGCTACAGGCATTCATCCCGCCGATTTACCCCAAAAAGATGGCAAAATTCAATTAAATAATTTAGCCAATTTAAGCCCTGCTTTTGTTCATTGGTTGGGGCAGTTAATTGAACCTAGTATCGAGAAAAGGTTTATTTCAGCACAGGCAGCAAATCAAGCTTTAAATACTCTCCACGAAATTCAATTAACTTCCTCGAACCTTGAAAAACCCGCAGGGAGTCGGGTACAGTTGCAAAAAAGCGAGGAGAAAATTAAAATATCTTTACCTCCCGAAGGTTTTACCCCTAAATTAATTTATCTTGGAACCTTTGCTATCGCTTGGAACGCTTTTTTATTAGTATGGACAGGAGGAGCAGTTTCCATTCCTCTGTGGATAAGTTGGTTTTTTCTGCTCTTTTCCTTGCCTTTTTGGTTTGTGGGTTTAGGAATGCTTTACCAGATTATTTATTGTCTCAAAGGGGAGGAAATTATCACTATTAATAGTCAAGAAATTGTTGCCATTCAGCGAATTTGGGGTTTGACACTTCCGGGCAAAAATAAAATGGCACGGCAACATATTAATAAACTGGTGAAAGCTGATAGTTATCATAGCCAAGATGGTGATGGCGATCGAGTTTATGTACCGATGGCTTTAACTATTTGGGTGGGGACTAAAGAATATACTATTAGCAGTAAGACAAAAGCCTATCTGAGTCAACCCGAAATTGAATGGTTAGCAGCGGAATTAAGCCAATGGCTAGGAATGCCAATTACTAATAAGTAGCCAGTTACAATCAGCTTTTTTCTCCCTTCTCCCCACTCCCCCACGGATTACTGTTTACTGCTTACTGATAACTGAAAAATCTCCCCACTCCCCACTTCCCACCCCCTGATATGGACGAACTGTCTGTGATCGGTGTAAAATTTTATGAAGAGTCTCGGCTTTTTTCTCCCTTTTCCTGAGAAATCCCCCAGAGCCAGTGACTAAGATCAAAATTGTGCATCCCATCGATAATTAAGTTTATGAGCGCCACTATTACCGTAGAAAAACGCAAATTAGAAAAACCCCCTTTAGAACTGCATTATCTCGGCGATCGAGTCCTGCGTCAACCGGCCAAGCGGATTGCTAAGGTCGATGACAGCATTCGCCAATTAGCCAAAGAAATGCTGCAAACTATGTATAGTTCCAATGGTATCGGTTTAGCGGCTCCCCAAGTGGCAGTCAATAAACAATTGATTGTCATCGATTGTGAAACCGATAAACCGGAAAATCCGCCCCTAATTCTGATTAATCCCCAAATTATCGGTTATAGTCGGGAATTGTGCAAAGCGGAAGAGGGTTGTTTGAGTATTCCCGATGTGTTTTTAGATGTCATCCGTCCCCAAGCGATCGAAGTGAGTTATAAAGATGAACAGGGGAAACCGCGAAAACTGCAAGCTAACGGTTTACTAGCGCGGGCAATTCAACACGAAATGGATCATCTTAATGGTGTCATGTTCGTCGATAGAGTAGATAACGATTTGGCACTCAATGAAGAATTAAAAAAACACGGTTTTTCCGTGCAAGCGGTGAAACCCGTCGAGAAAGTGACAAAATAAAGGCATTAGTTAATTTAGGTGAGGAGTGAAGATGACCCCGAAAAGCGGCGTTTTATTGTTATTATCCTGTATTGCAGCGATCGCTGGTGTGGGTTGTGTCTTTGAAATTAGTTCGGGAGAACCGGATTTAGGCAATACCACCACTGGCCTAATTCTAGCGGCAAGTGTACCATTAACAGCCCTATTTTTTTGGGCGGCGGTTAAAGACACGAGAGCCAATTACAAATAGAATAACTTCCCCTCGGTTGCAGAAGAGAGAATTTATTTCTCTCTTTTGTTTGTTTTAACTACAGGACAAATTGCCAGAAAAAGTTACTACTTTTGAGGACTTTAAGTAGCTGGTTATAATTAAATTAAAAATAGTTTTTAGGTTCGATACCCCCTTAGTACTAGGGTTGATTCATAGTAGGGTTGATTCATGAATCAACCCTACCCTTAGTCCCCCGTTGATAAGGGTGGTGTCTGATAATTTTTAACGCCTACCTACTTATCATCTTTCATGACAATCAATTATCTGCCGACCGGTGAAAATCTGATTAGGTAAAGATTTCCCCCCTCTCTCCTCTATCCGCAATCTAGAATGATAAAATAGGTGAAGTTCAAAGCATCATTCATTAGCTATGACCACAACCCACAAAGTAGAAATTTCTCATTTAGGAAAAATACAAACGATCGAAGTTAGGGAAGATCAAACTATACTACAAGCAGCCTACGATGCGGGGATTGACTTACCCAGTTCTTGCAATGCGGGCGTATGTACTACCTGCGCCGCTCAACTTTCCCAGGGTAGCGTTGAACAAGGTGAGGGCATGGGATTATCCCCCGACCTGCAAAAAGAAGGCTATGCTTTGTTATGTGTGGCCTATCCTCGCTCGGATATTAAACTGGAATCTGGCAAGGAAGAAGTAGTTTATCAACGTCAATTCGGAAAACCCTAGGCCAAACTGGGGTTAAGATGAGAAATTTTCGGGGGTTTCCCCCCAAAAAAACAGATTTTGAGCCAATAGAACCAGCAAACCCTAACTAATAGCCGAATGCTGACTAATAAGGGGGAACTTTTCCTCTCTACCCTTGAGGGCTGCTTTCATGAAACCAGAAAAGAGAGGATGAGCTTTATTGGGACGAGAGCGAAATTCGGGGTGAAATTGGGTAGCAATAAAGAAAGGATGTTTTGGTAGTTCGATAATTTCCACCAAACGACCATCAGGAGAAGTGCCACTCACCAGATAACCAGTCTCGAAAAAGAGACTACGATAGGCATTATTAAACTCGTAACGGTGACGATGGCGCTCATAGATAACCTCTTGACCGTAGAGGGAGAAAGCCAGACTATCGGGATTTAAACGGCAGGGATAGAGACCTAAGCGCATTGTTCCCCCTAAATCCACCACATCTGCCTGTTCTGGCAGTAAATTAATCACTGGATTGGGTGTATCCTCTTCAAATTCGGAACTATTGGCCCTTTCTAATCGGGCCACATTGCGACCCCATTCGATAATCGAACACTGCATCCCTAAACAGAGACCCAAGAAAGGAATATTATTGACCCTAGCATACTCGATCGCCTTAATTTTGCCATCCACACCCCTAATACCAAAACCACCGGGTACAACAATACCGTCAACACCGCTTAAATGAGCTTCGGCCGAATCGTTATCCACATCTTCAGCACTTACCCAACGCAATTCTATCTCGCTATCAAGGGCAATAGCAGCGTGTTTCAAGGCCTCTACCACCGAGAGATAAGCATCCCCCAACTGCACATATTTACCAACGATAGCTATCTCTAATTTTTGACTAGGGGATTGCATCTGTCGGATGAGATTTTCCCACTCCTCCAGATGGGGGTATCGGGGACCCAGGTTTAATAATTCTAGGGTTTGTTGCGCTAATCCCTCTTTTTCCAGATTAAGAGGCACTTCGTAGATACTGCTGGCATCCTGAGCAGTAATCACCGATTCCACCGGCACATCACAGAAAGCTGAGAGTTTTTCTTTTAACCCCGGTTGTAGGGGTAGATGACAACGACAGACTAACACATCCGGTTGAATGCCGATCGATCTTAATTCCTTGACCGAGTGTTGCGTCGGTTTAGTTTTCATCTCCTTAGCGGCCGGAATCCAAGGAATTAGGGTAACGTGCATATAAACCACGTTATTTCGACCTACATCCTTCCTAAATTGCCTAATTGCTTCTAAAAAAGGCAGAGATTCGATATCTCCCACCGTACCACCAATTTCTGTGATGACAATATCGGGGTTGGTATCCTTGGCTACCCGGAGAATCCTTTCCTTGATTTCGTTGGTAATATGGGGAATTACCTGCACGGTTCCCCCCATATAAGCACCACGGCGCTCTTTATTCAATACCGCTTGATAAATCGAGCCAGTAGTCACGCTATTGAGACGGGAGAGTTCCGTATCGGTAAAACGTTCGTAGTGGCCAAGGTCGAGGTCGGTTTCGGCCCCATCATCGGTGACAAATACCTCTCCGTGTTGAAAAGGACTCATCGTACCCGGATCCACGTTGATATAGGGGTCTAATTTCAGAATTGAGACGGAATAATCCCGACTTTTCAACAATCTTCCCAAACTAGCAGCGACAATCCCTTTCCCAATACTGGAGACGACTCCCCCAGTAACAAAGACAAATTTACTCATAAAATTTTTCCTGCGATCGATTATACCTAGCAAGGGGTGAGAGTTTTCGGGATGGGGCGGTGTCATTTTCCCAGATTTCATTATAACTGGATGATCTATACCCCGATCCTCGTTTTAACTCCCTCTCGAAAATCTATTGCACCACAGCCTTTAGTCACCTTCATCCCGATCATGTAAATTTTCCGCTACAATCGAGAGTACTAAGACTCAGGCAATTGTAAAGTAATATTAATGATAGATTTTAATACCCTCGCTGAATTTTCCCGCAACTATTGCGTCTCGATTTGTGCCTTTTTAGTACCCGCTAACTTAGTAACCACCCTTTTAACGGTTCTTTTTCTCTATTTCGGTCGTCCTACCCGTCAAATCTTCCCCATTGCTTCCCTAGCTTTGTTGTTCGCTGTCACCATGTTTCTCCACGTCGCCACTTGGTTAATGATTGGTGTGGTTATGGCCCCCACTTTTATCCTCTTTGGACTAGGTTTAACCTGTTTTGTGATCAATTTTCAAGCCATCAGCGATCGCCAAAGCTTGGAACAGTTATTACACACCGGGATTAATCGTCTGGCCCGCTCTTTCAACTAAGGAAAAGCGCCAAGACTTCCCACTTCCCACTTCCCACATAGTTGAACCAATAGGCTAATCTTGATGCGTCCAAGAGCGATGAGCCAGACGCAAACCCCAATCGAGCAGATAACCAATCGCGCCAATAACGAGAATCACTGCCATCAACTCTGAATAAGCGAGTCGATCGCGTGTATCGAGAATATAATAACCCAAACCCGCACTAACCCCCAGCATTTCCGCCGGGACAAGAACGATCCAGATAATACCGATAGCCAAACGGAAACCAGTTAAGAGATGGGAGAGGATCGCAGGCAGAATAATCTGGAAAACCGTTTCCCCTCGGGTAGCACAGAGACTGCGGGCTAAAGTCAACCAAGAGCGATCAACCGCATTAACCCCAGCAGCCGTATTGAGAAGGATCGGCCAGATGGCCGCCACCGTCAGCAAAAAATACACGGGTAGATCACCAATGCCCAAAACCATCACCGCTAAAGGCATCCAAGAAAGGGGCGAAATCATGCGTAGAAATTGAAATAGCTGGACTTCCCCGTTGACAAAAAGCCATAACCTATGCTGTAGGAGGGATTAAGAGAATTTCTGATGCCCCGTTACTGGGTACAAATCAGGGAAACTCCCAATAAATCTAACGCTTTTTGTTGCAGTTGGGTCGGTCG
>NZ_JADBUE010000241.1:0-3364 GCF_020245805.1 Microcystis sp. M179S2
ACATATTTGCGTTTAACGTTAGCCGCAAACTTCCATTTAGGATCAGCATCTTGACTGGTAGCATAAAAAGCTAGTAAACCAGCACTTAACTGAATCGGCACAGAGATGTCTGGCAAAGGAAAATACCGTTCTAATTCTGGTTTGTTTCCCGGTGCTGGTTCTGCGGTAAAGCTTTGACTCCAAACAGACTGCCAATTACTAGAATTACTTGCGTTATAAGAAGTCATGCAGGTTAAAGCTAATTACATCTAAATAGTCATCGACATCTACCCCGCAACTTTCAACTATCTCAAGATAGTCTGTGAGGTCAATTTTTAACGAAAGGAAATCGGTTAATGCTTGCCCACAAAGGATTAAATTTTCTGATGTTTCTTCTAAAGAAACTTCCTCGTTTAGCCCTTGAGGAGACCACAACCTCATTCCTTCTCTAATTTCAGGTAAAAGAGAATTAATCACGGCGGAACTCCTCTGGATCAAAACTTACCGTATGAGTGGCACTAGAACCGCTAAAAACGGCATCGGCTAAAATCTCGTTAATTTGCTCTTGATACTGTTTCGTCGAGTCAGTTCGCCCCATGGGAACCGTGTAAGCGGTTCCGGTCTTGTTCTTGTATTTTCGCCCAGTAATTTTTGATGTCTTAGTGGTTCCAGCAACAATGATAGCGATGCGAGCTTTCGCTGAAACAAAGCTAGAAACTCTTTGATAGTCGTTTAGTCCAGTATTAATAACTCCAAATTTAGTCTTAGGACCAAATCCATTTAAGAAAGCATTTGAGCGACCAGATATGGAAATTTTTATCTTACCTTTGTCGTTATTAAATGGATATCCAAAAGCATTGACGCCAACTTCAACCTCTCCGTTTAGGGGAGGTCTAACTATATTTCGCTCCGGTCCGTCGCCTTCACGCCATTTTGCATATTGAACAAAGTCTAGATTCTGTGGAAGGGTGCTAGGGTCAACCTTTCCCAGCTTTAAAGCAGTGTACACTCGTTCTAAATCTGAAAATCTTTTTCTTGCCATATTATCCGCTTAGTACAGTAATTATGCCGCTCTCGGTGAATCCAATAATTCAGTTATAGCAAGGCTTCCAGCCAATACGACTCGACGGAAGGGTATAGACTATCCGTGAATACTAGGGAAACTCATCGACAAGAGCATCAAGGAAGGCAAACGAGCGATCGTAGAGAGCGATCGGCTTGTTCACCCCCCAAATGGTAGCCGTGGCGTACTGGAAGCGCACATCAACCATGGGACGACGGCGGGGTTTGCGGCGGCTTTTCCCTAAAATTGTCTGATTACCGGGATTATAGGGAAAAGATTCATTTTCATTGTCGGCAATGTTAGACTTTAAAAACTTCCAATCAGGATTATCATTTTGTAAGTCTAAAATTTTATTAATCAACTCTTTAGCTGTAGCCTCATCTCGACAAAGTAACTGTAATTGATAGCCCTTATCTTTCTCGGTATAAGAGTATAATTTTCTTCCTTTTTTCCAGACATATCCGTTAGCGGCTCCAAACTCTGTCTTGATTTTGTTGGCTAAAGTAGTTAATTCTGTTCTTGTTATTGTGGTGCTAGATTCATTCATCAACCTAAAAGAAATCTCTCCCCAAGTTGGACGGGAATCGTCCTCTACCTCATTCTGATCTTCTTTGAAATATAAGGTAACTTGAGGTTTAAATTTCCTTGAAGCGTGTAAATCATCTAAGGGAATACCATAAAACGGCTGCTGTAAATCTTGCGCCCGTCTTAGGGTAAAATAAAATAATAAAAAACGCTGAATCATCATATCACAAGTATCGTTATCCTTGAGCAAACAAGCCCAACGCAACGAAGACCGAGGAACGGCTAAATCTAAATCATCGCCTGTAATATCACTAAACTCCTCTCGCACTATTTGGTTATGAACTCTTAAAATAGTGCTTTGCAAGTGTTCAAATTCGTTAAGGTTAGAGGGAGTAGTCATAATGGATGGATCAATTAGGTTTAATTAAGTCAGATTTGTTAATAGAGGGGGATTGCGAATCTTCTTTACCTTTAGTTTCTTTATCTTTTTTGTCTTCTTCTTTTACCTCAACTTCTCCTTTAATTGTGTCTATTTGTGTTTTAATTTCGGCTACATTTTCAGTTACTGATCTAAATTCCGAGGTTATGCTTTCTAGGTCTGATGCAATCTCACTCGCTTGCTGTAGCCCCTGAATCACTCGATCAATTTTTCTATTTTTGCCACTAGAAAAGTTGAATTGTTCGCTCATCCAATTATAGGAATCTTCTAAAACCGCTCCGGACTTCCTTAAAGCATTGCCAATTTTTCCAGTATATTTGGCGGTTTGCTCTAATCCTGATGTGATACCAAAAAGCGAATCAGTCATTAACTGATAAATATTAATTGCACTTTGATAAATCCTATTTGCCTTTGCCCATGTTTCACTTAAGGTAGTGTAATTTTCAGTTCCTATTAGTCCTTTAATAATATTTTCAATTCCATCGCCGATAACTGTAGAGAAATTTTGAGCAACTTCATCACCGTCTTTAATGCCGATAATGCTTAAAGCATTACCTAAAGTGGAAATTAAAGTCGAACCAATGTTTCGAGAAAGCATGACCGCATTATGAATAGCCGCAGCCGTAGCCATTAAATTAAGGGTGCGGTCAACTACTCGCGACTTCCACAACTTAGTAAACCTATCTTGAAGATAGCCCGATAATCCCCCGCTAATTTGTGGACCGAGTTTGTTGTTGATTTGTTTTAATATGGCCAGATCGAGCAACTCAAGCGTTGGAGTCAAGGCATCGAGTTTTTTATTAGCATCATTTAATTTTTGATCTACTGATGTAGGAACGCAGCAGTTATTACCCGGCGGTGTTTGCTTGATTGGCGGCGGTGGATCGCTAGGATTTTCTATTTTTGGGTCTTGAGGATTGATAATCGGAAATGGCGGGAAAAATGGAATAGGATTTTTATCCTTGTTTGGCTCTGGGGTGGTGGTAGTGGGTTGTTTATTGGTGGGATTAGTGGGATTAGGATTGGGGGTAGGATTAGGATTGGGGTCAGGATTAGGATTGGGGTCAGGAGTAGGAATGGGGCCAGGATCAGGGATAGGAGTTGGGTGGGTAAACGGTTCCGGGGGACTGGTTGTTCCAAAGCTCACGACTGGGTCGTTCTTGACGTAAGGTCCTCTAGTCGTGGGCGGATCAATAGGATTAAATTGAAAAGGCTCTTTAAATGGAGGGTTGAGTGCTGGAAAAGGACTAAACCACGGCGGGGTTTCTTCCTTTTTGGGCGGTTCGTTTTGTCCACCGGTATTGTTCTTTCCTGGTCTAGGGAAAGGGGTAAAAGGGGGAGTCGTTCCAGGCGGGTTG
>NZ_JADBUE010000242.1:0-3705 GCF_020245805.1 Microcystis sp. M179S2
AATAGCGACTCTTGTTCTGGTGTCGGGTAAAATCGGTAAGAATAGGCTTTTTCCATGTCTCATATTTTAGCATATATTTCGTAAACGATGCTCATATTTAACAGCAAAGCCGCCGTAAAACGGCGGGGTTTCAGACCCAAATTTTCGATGAGCAAATATGTTCCATCCATTAATTATTAGGGGCTGATCTATAGACAACCTTATTCGTCCTCATCCACAAGTGGTGCATCAAGATCCAGATCAACCCCACAGACCAAAGATTGAACATGACTGACTAGGTTAGAACTAATTGCCTGTATGTGTTGAGGGTTCTGTTCCATATCTTGTGCAAGAAAATTCAGAAATTTCCCAAGCACCGGATCATTTTCTTCTGCTCCGTCAGCCTTGGAAATCCATACTTTGCCGTTAGGCTGTATGTTGTAGCAGATTTTATCACGCTTATTCAAGCCAAGGGCTTTGCGAACAGAATCGGGAATTGTAGTCTGATAGCGATCGGTAAGAGTGGATTCTGGGCATGGGGCCATCGTTGCAGCCATAGCGACCTCTCAGCCTATTTGTCAAAACATCTTGATGGTAATGCAAGTGCATTGTCTCGTCAAGTATGGAGTGACTAGATCTACAGCCTAACGGATGCGTTCACCTTAAATGTCGGCAGCATGCCCCCGTTACACCCATAAGGTTGTTGTAGTAAACCTACACCTGTCAGCATCTCACACCCCATCTTCCCACTTCCCCCCCGTTGAGTTAGCGGGTTAGGCTTCGATCTGTCAGAATACAAGTATTGAAACAACCCTTTTAAGAGGCTTCATGGTGGAAGTTAAAGTCGTTCCCCCGAAACGCAATTGGGTTCAGACGTGCTGGCAATCCCTGAATTCCTTATCCCGCTTACTGGTGATTGCTCTAGCCGCACCACTTGTCGTCCTGAATGTCTGGGCATTATCGGCAATTTTTGGCTATTTTGAATCTTTATTTGTTATTTTACTGATAGCGGCCGTTCTATCTTTTCTCTTGGGTTATCCGGTGACTTGGTTGGAACGTCAGGGATTAAAACGGGGTTTAGCTGCGATCGTGGTTTCCCTGATCACGATTTTAATTTTTGTGGCCGTGGGAATAACCCTAGTTCCCTTAGTCTTCACCCAAGCACAGCAATTTGTCAACAGATTGCCAGAATGGTTAGACTCGGGACAGCGCCAACTGATGCAACTAGATACCAAAATCGACACGATGAATCTGCCGATTCCGATCAGTTTCGATGGTGTTATCGCCCAGTTTAACAGTCGTTTAGGGGCAGAATTGCAGATTCTAGCGGGAAGAAGCGTTAATTTAGCCCTTAATCTCACGGTTTTTACCGTGGTGCGGGTGCTTGATGTGCTGCTAACCATTATCCTCACCTTTTATCTACTTCTCCACAGTCCCGATATCTGGAGGAGTATTATCCAATGGTTGCCCAAACCCGTCCAACAACCCTTTTCCCTAACCCTACGCTTAAGTTTTCAGAATTACTTTGTCGGACAGGTGATTTGCGCCACCTGCATGGCCCTGGGATTAGTCACGGCATTTTTATCGATTAAAGTCCCTTTTGGTCTCCTATTCGGTCTGTTGATTGGCACCATGGCCTTAATCCCTTTTGGGGGAACTGTCGGCATTGTCACGGTGACAGCTTTACTAGCTTTGCGCGATATTGGTTTAGCTCTGCAAGTTTTAGCCGTAGCTGTAGTGGTGCAGCAAATTGTCGAAAACGGCATTGCTCCCCGGATTTTGGGCAGTGTCACCGGGTTAAATCCCTTTTGGGTGTTGGTCTCGGTCTTGACGGGGGCGCGAGTGGGCGGTTTACTGGGGGTGATTGTCGCGGTTCCCATGGCAGTAATGATCAAGGAAGCTTTGGAGGTTATCCGTCAAGTGACACCAGAGGAGACAAAACACGGGATAATTAAACCCTCTCTCCCCCTAGAATCAGAATCCTCTAGCGAGGTGGTTTCTCGCTGAAGAATGACTGACGGCATGATCTAGGGCGATGTGAGCAGTAATATTGGCCGGGATAAATCGGCAATTTTCTCGCAGGTTCTTGGCTTTTCTCCCTCGATCGAGTTATGATATCCATATTGGTAGATTAACTCCACTTGCCCTGATCGCCGTCCCTGACGGATGCCTTGCTGGTCTCTGGGGCCTGGCTTATTGGGAGATTAGCTAACCAATTATCTCTAAACTCGGATAATTTTAAGAAAAGGTCAATGTCTATCCCGATAAATAAGCAAAAAATCGATATTTTGGTTAAATAGGCTACATTAACAGCCAGCTTTCTATCGTAAGCTCGAAGTTAAGACATAAAGTCAATATCACCCTCCGATTGCAATGAAAAAATGTTTGGATCGCTTAAGGTTTAAGCCTTTCAGACATTTTTTTTGTGGATTGATACTAAATCCAGTTATTAAAAACTGATTTAGTATGACATGGACAAACACCAACAGACCATGATCTGGAGAGATCGTCAAGAAAAGTATCAGAGGGAACTCCTGGAAAAAAATGGGTAAAATATAATTAGTAGGGAGAGTATTGCCGTTAATGTTTCGCTTTTTAACGAGACGTTAACCAAGCTCAAAGGCAAAAAATAGCAGTAATTTGCTAAAAGCTAAAAGCCGATGGCTGACTGCTCTATATATCTCTCGTATTCTTTACTTGTCGAGTTCAACACGACCCCTTTATGGAATCAAGCAACCCGTCAGGGAAGACTTCCGAACCTCCTAGTCATAGGTGGGCCAATTTACTCGGAACCATGATCGCAATTCTGACCCTAACGTTACCCTTGTTAGCGATTGGATATAACTCCACGCCTAACTATACCGAAGAACCCCTTACCGGTAACACATCCTACTCCCTAACGAGGCAAATGAGGTGACAGAATTGAGATAGACGATTGCCAAAATAAAAATTTTTTTCTTCGTCCCGATCCCCCTTATGGGTAAAATTTGGATCGGAGTTAATCAAAGTGTGTTTTAATTTTGCTTGCGCTTTTAGGTGACTCTAAAGGCGCTATTGTCTTGTATTTGGAGAAAGCTTGTGGATTTATCGCGCATTCCTGCCCAACCGAAACCAGGTTTAATTAACGTTTTAGTGGAAATTACCGCCGGCAGTAAGAATAAATACGAGTTTGATAAGGATTTAAACGCCTTTGCTCTCGATCGCGTTCTCTATTCTTCGGTACAATATCCCTGTGATTATGGTTTTGTTCCCAATACCCTCGCCGATGATGGCGATCCTTTAGATGGTATGGTGATCATGGATCAGCCTACTTTCCCCGGCTGTGTGATTACGGCGCGTCCCATTGGTATGTTAGAAATGATCGATGGTGGTGATCGCGATGAAAAAATTCTCTGTGTTCCCGCTAAAGATCCTCGTTATGCTGAGGTAAAATCCCTCAAAGATGTCTCTCCCCATCGCTTGCAGGAAATCGCCGAGTTTTTCAAAACCTATAAGAATCTAGAGAAAAAAGTCACAGAAATTCTCGGTTGGAAAGATGTGGACGCAGTAACCGCTTTAGTTGAACAGTGTATTGCTGCTTATAAGTAAGGTTTGCGGCAAAAAGTAGGGGCGAAGCATTCGGATAGGAAATCTAGGGTTTCAGCGATAGGTTATGCCCGAATGCTTCGCCCGTACAGGACGCGGGCCGATGAAGATGTAAGGTTTTGAAACATGATTCTCTCAAAA
>NZ_JADBUE010000243.1:0-8286 GCF_020245805.1 Microcystis sp. M179S2
CTTTTTGGCTTTTTGCGTCGTAAAGTCTAAACTGGTTGTGTCTTGAACTGCCAAAACTATTGGATGTTCTTTGATTCTTTCTACTGTACTTTTGGCTTGGGCGGGAATTAGATCTGAGGGGTGAAAATAGGGTGAATTCCAAAAGTCGTAGGTAGCACTGGCGGCGGCTAGATTTCCCGAAGCTTGTTGAACACTTGTACTAGATTGGCTAGCCAAGTTTTCCACGATACTGATTAACCTTTTTTTTCTTCTCGTGTCCCCTAGGTCTGCATACTGTAATTCTTGGGCTGCCCATTTCTCCATTTTTTGCTTACCTCCACCTTAATTCCTTCTTTCAAAACTATACCTATCAATCGTTTCCCTTTTTTTTAAGTTTCTTCTCTTTTTGATAAATTTTCACAACTCGATCGCTACAACTACCCGGCCAAGAACTACAATAACCCTAGCATCTGTGTGAAAAAAGGCCTATCTATGCAACTTTCGCCCCAAGAAAAAGATAAATTACTCATTTTCACGGCGGCACTGCTCGCCGAAAGACGCAAAAATCGCAGTATCAAGTTAAATTATCCCGAAGCGATCGCCTATATTAGCGCCGCCATCCTCGAGGGTGCTAGGGAAGGTCGTAGCGTGGCTGAATTGATGAGTTACGGCACTACTTTATTAACTCGCGAGGAGGTAATGGAAGGTATCCCGGAAATGATTACGGAAGTGCAGATCGAAGCGACTTTTCCCGATGGTACTAAATTAGTTACCGTTCACAATCCCATTCACTAACAGGAGATTTTTAGCAGTTATGATTCCGGGAGAAATTATCACACCATCCGGGGCGATCGAGATTAATGTCGGTCGCGACACCCTGCGTATTTCTGTGGCTAATACAGGCGATCGACCGATTCAAGTGGGTTCCCACTATCATTTTTATGAAGTTAATCAGGCCCTGGAGTTCCAGCGGGAATTAACCAAAGGAACCCATCTGAATATTCCCGCGGGTACATCAGTTCGATTTGAACCGGGAGACACGAAAGAGGTGGAATTAGTTACCATCGCGGGAACTGAAGAAATTTATGGCTTTAATGGTTTAATTAATGGTTCCCTCAAGGGTAAGAAAAAGAAAAAGTAAGGCCTTGACGGAAAAATTATCACAGTTCGATCGCTCAATTATGGTAAAATCAAGGCAACGATAACTAATTCTTTCCAAGACTATGACGACGGTAAAAATTGGCATCATTGGCGGCAGTGGTTTATATAAAATGGATGCCCTCAAGGATGTGCGGGAAGTATCCCTCGCTACTCCTTTTGGTTCTCCTTCTGATACTTTAATTCTCGGTACTTTAGAGGGAACAGAAGTCGCCTTTTTAGCGCGTCATGGCAGAAATCACCATTTTTTACCGACCGAATTACCCTTTCGAGCTAATATTCACGCTCTCAAACAATTAGGGGTTGAATATATTATTTCCGCTTCGGCCGTTGGTTCCCTAAAAGCCGAAGTTAAACCCCTAGATTTAGTCATTCCCGCTCAATTTATTGACAGAACTAAAGAGAGAACAGCGACTTTTTTTGGGGAGGGAATTGTTGCCCACGTTGCCTTTGGTGATCCCATTTGTCCCCAATTAGCCGAAATTTTAGGGGATGCCGTCGCTAGTTTAAACCTACCGGAAGTTACCTTGCATCGCGGCGGTACATACCTCTGTATGGAAGGGCCGGCTTTTTCTACTAAAGCGGAATCAAATCTCTATAGAAGTTGGGGGGCAACCGTGATCGGTATGACCAATTTAACCGAGGCCAAATTAGCCCGAGAAGCGGAAATTGCCTACGCTACCTTAGCCCTAGTTACCGATTACGATTGTTGGCATCCCGACCACGATCATGTCACGGTAGAAATGGTGATCGAAAATCTCCACCATAACGCTATTAATGCCCAAAAAGTTATTCAAGAAACGGTGCGTCGTCTGGCAGCTAATCCTCCCGTTTCCGCCGCTCATTCTGCCCTTAAATACGCTATTCTTACCCGTCTAGATTCTGTTCCCGTCGCCACTAAAGAAAAATTAGCTCTCTTTTTGAAAAAATATCTTGAATAAATAGAGAAATAAGAGCGGAGAAAAGTCGCCGATGAATCTAGAAATGGGTCATTTTTCTCGCTGTTATCCAGACGCTCAATTTGACCCAAATTCTAGGTTATTTCTAGCTTAACTAGCTAGATATTCTCTGATGTTGCCCTTGCGTTTTCTTAATTTAGCGATCGCTTCTCGTTCGATCTGACGCACGCGTTCACGACTGATATTGAGTCGAACGCCAATTTTTGCTAGGGTGAGGGGCTGCCCATTATCTAAACCAAAACGCAGACAAATCACTTCTTTTTGTTGAGGGGTGAGGTCTGCCATCAGTTTTTCCAAATCCACTTGGAGGGAAGAATAGGCAGTGTAATCTTCGGGGGAAAGTCCCGTATCTTCCAAGAGTTCCCCTAATTCCGTGTCTTGATTGTCCCCCACCTTTAAGTCAAGGGAAAGGGGTTGACGAGACCTTTCCAAGTAGTCTCGCACCTGTTTGGGAGTTAGGTCTAATTCCTCGGCTAATTCGGCAATGGTGGCGGCGCGACCTTTATCTTGAGCTAGTTGACGCTGGGCTTTTTTGATTTTATTCAGTTTTTCGGTGATGTGGATGGGCAGACGGATGGTGCGACTTTTTTCTGCGATCGCCCGGGTGATGGCTTGGCGAATCCACCAATAAGCATAGGTGGAGAAGCGATAGCCTTTGGTGGGATCGAATTTTTCCACACCTCTTTGCATCCCAATCGTTCCCTCTTGGATGAGGTCTAATAGATCTAGATTGCGTTTTAGGTATTTTTTAGCGACGGAAACCACTAGACGCAGGTTCGCTTCTACCATCTTGCGTTTGGCGAAATCCCCTGCCCCCAATTCTCGACGGAGTTGTTCTTCACTAATTTCCGCCGCTTCTGACCATTGGCGATCGCTGGGTTCCCTGCCGAGTTTCGCCCTTAGGGATTCCTTGATTTTTTCGAGAAAAATTAATCTTTGCACCTGTTTTGCGTAGAGAATTTCTTCTTCATGGGTGAGAAGGGGAACTCGGCCAATTTCTCTGAGATAGGCGCGAACTGGATCGGTGGGGTTTTTCGAGGTTTTCATGAGTGCGCGTCGGTTGAGGGTTGATATTCAGGGATTGATGGCGTTTTTCAGATCGCTTCCCCAGGGGCAGTTAAGGAGATGCTATCAGGGTTTTTTCTAGTTTTGTAAAGAGATTAGTAAGTGATTACTCAAGGATAGAGAGAAATCTAATTGAAGATTTAATTGCCTCTATAGTCCTTTTTTTGGCTATATATAGAGTTTATGGGCATAAATGGCAAGTAGTAAGAACCTTGGTTGTTTAACCAATATTACAACAATTATTAAATATTGTAAAGTTTATGAGAAAAAAAATTATCCCTATTGGGAACGCACCGATGAAGGGGAGGTTTGAGTATCTGTACCCATAGATTACCCAAAGGTTTCCAATCAGGATGCAATCTAGATGACAAAATGAGCAACTTTCTCAGATAGCGATCGCTATCTGAGCGGTGAGGGGAGTAGTCATACTAAATCCTGTTTAAAAAGTATAGGATAGTGGGGTGTGGGGTGTGGGGAGAAACAATTCATAACTTGAGAGTTAATCACACTATTAAAAAGGGATTTGGTATCAGAGGAAGTTCGTACTTTTGTACTAAAATGTCCAATAGGCAGTTTAAATGCAGTAAAGCCGATATTTTCTAGCAAATCTCTTGATTGTCAGCCCTTGGCTGGCAAAAAAGCAGCGAAAAAATCACAAAAATCCGCTGAGATGTCTTCCCAAGACATAAATTAGGGTCTGCTGAAAAAGTCGCTCAGGGAATTATGTGATATTGTCTGGCAATTTTCACCGGTATCGAACGCCTCAATGGTTCTAATCGCCGCACCTTCCCCACCGGTGCGTTGCTGGGGGTGGGGCATGACGCTTAAATGCTATTTTGGTTTAGTTTGGACGCTAATAGGGCCATTAACGCTGGTTTGACAGGCTAAACGATAATTTTCGGGTTTTTTCTTCAGACAGCGCTGTTCAAAGTCGGTTTTGGCCGAGAGATTTTCCATCCCCTCGACAATTGCCACTATACAAGTACCACACTGACCGTAACCGCCACAATTCATCAATTTACCGCCAAAAGTGTAGATATCAACGCCATTCTGGATTGCTTTCTCTCGTAAATTCGCTCCATCTGCCGCTACCACGATCTTATTCTCTTTGACGAACTTGATGTTACCCATGACTGTGTTACCCTAAATTTTTGCAAATTAATATTAAAAAATATTAAATTTTTTTGATTGTAACATTTTTGGCTCGCTGTTCTAAATATTCGGCGATGCCAATAGCGATCGCTTTTTTGCCGATAAATTTCCCCAATGCCGCTTTTGTGACCAAATAAGCCACCTGTTCCCCTTGATCGCCCTTTTCCTCACCCCTATTAGCAATGACGGCCTGATAGCCCTTTTCTAGGCGTTTACGGGCGATTTCCAGTAACTCCTCCTGACTGACTCCTTCCTGATACTTGAAAGTGACCATCTCTAAATCGGGAAATTTTTCTCTCACCTTGTCAATCACTTTTTCCGTCGGCACAAAATTAAGATTTAACTGCCCACCACTGGGAATTTTACCCAAAAAAGGGCTTTCTAAGCGATAATCTGCCACTGCTGCCGAAAAAATCCCAAATTTATAATCTTTACTGCCTAATTCTCCCATAACCTTCCCTAGATACTCGTCATAAGTTTCAATAATTTCATGGGGTAAATAAGCGGGAGGTGTATAGCTGCCGCGTCCGTGGATTAATTGCACCTTTGCCCCGCGCAGGTACAATTCTTCTGCAATAGCGACTCCTAATTGTCCGGTAAAACGATTGGTTAAACGACGAATATTATCGATAATAACGGGTGTGGGTCCACCAGTGACTAAAATCGGCCTATTTTTCAGGACAGAATTACTGAGAATCCCACAGGCTGCTACGGTAATCTCTTTTTCCCCGGGGAGATTGTGCTTACCGTAATCATCCCGGGGTGACATAATCTGGACTCCCCAGCGATCGAGAGTTTGCAAAGATTCGGTCAGAATAGCATTATGTAAACTGCCGTGCATGGTGGGGACAAGCAGAATTTTAGTTTTTCCCTTTTCCTGTCGTCCCAAGGCCGAGGCCAAGCATGAAGTGATCACTCCGTCAGCGATTCCGTAACGAAACTTATTAATCGTGTTATAGGTAGCGGGGGCGACTAAATAAAGATCAAAGGGAGATTGATCGCTTAAATGTTCTGCTTTTGCCGTTAATTGGCTAATTACGGGATTAACCGTACTCCATTCCAAAGCTTCCTTAGTGACGTATCTTAAAGCTTCTTCCGAGACAAAAGCCACGACTGTAGCCCCGAATTTCCGCAAAGATCGGGCAATTAGCGGCGCTTTCATGGCCGCAATCCCTCCTGTCACCAGTAAAGCAATACGTTTACCCCAGAGATGATGACTTTCTAAGGGTACTTCGCGATCGCTTAATGGCGAATCCGTCGGAGAAGAGAAATTCCAAGTCATAAATTTGGGGGTTGGGAGATGGGGAGTGGGGAGTGGGGAGTGGGGAGTGGGGAGTGGGGAGTGGGGAGTCAGGAGTCAGGAGTCAGGAGTCAGGAGTCAGGAGTCAGGAGTCAGTAGTCAGTAGTCAGTAGTCAGGAGAATTAAGAATGAATAAAAATCAATGAAATGGCCTATTTCGGGATTTTATCCAACTTAATCCTTATTTTTGACGTTTTTAAACCCTCAAAAATTAATCATGCCGGAGATCTGTAAAGGTCTATAAATTTGAGGGTTGGGGGTTGAGGAGAAGAGAGTGGGGAGAAGATAATCAATTGTCTCCTGTCTCCTGTCTCCTGTCTCCTGTCTCCTCTCTCCTAATGATATCGGTTATCCCTATTCGGGGTTTGTCTATCCCTGAGGGAGAAACTGGTTATCCTAGTAAATAAAGGGTTGCTTCGGTGTTCTTATGATTGACAAAATTTTAACTAGAGTTCGATCGCTTGCCAAGCCGCTATTAGTTCTAGGATTAGTGACAACGCTGATTTTAGGCAATGTTTCCAGTGCTTTGGCGGCATCGGGGGGTAGAATGGGGGGCGGTAGTTTTCGCGCCCCTAGTCGCAGTATTAGCCCTTCTAGAGGTGGTGGTTACAGTTCCCCCGGTTACGGTGGAGGTATTGGTTTTCCCTTCCTCTTACCCTTCTTTTGGGGTGGTGGTGGCGGTGGCTTAATTTCTCTGTTAATCTTTTTTGCTATTGCCAATTTCCTCGTTAATGCTTTCCGTAATGGTGGAGGCAGTGATGAAAACGGTATGACGATAGAATCCGGTTATGAAACCGTCTCCGTGGCTAAAGTACAGGTGGGTTTGTTGGCTAATGCCCGTTATCTGCAACAAGAATTAAATCAAATCGCCCTAACTGTGGATACTAGCACCTCCGAGGGACGCGTCGAAGTCTTACAAGAATCGGCCCTCGCCCTGTTACGTCATCCGGAATACTGGGTTTATGGTAACGTCGATTGCCAACAAACCAGCCTCAGCAGTGCAGAAGCGAAGTTTAATCAGTGGTCTCTCAACGAACGCGGTAAACTAACGGCGGAAACCTTAACTAATTACAATAATCAACTGCGTCAAGGTTCTCAAGAAAATATTTTACCCGAATCGGCTGGGGAATTAGCTAAAACCGCACCGGAAGGCTATATTTTGGTGACTATTTTAGCCGGCATTGTCGGTAAATTTTCTCTAGCCAAAATTAATGATTCCCAAGACTTGAAACAAGCCCTGCAACAAATTGGTAGTATGGGAGGCGATCGACTTTTAGCGGTAGAAGTGATTTGGACTCCTCAAAGCGAGGGTGATATTCTCAGTCAAGACGACATTCTCGCCAATTATCCCGATCTGAAATTGGTGTAATTTGTCGGGGTATAACCCTAGATATTGGCCAAAATCTCCCTTTTATGGGGAGATTTTTTGATTATTAAGCAATTGCTCCCGTGATGGGATTTTTAGGTGTGTCACGATGCCCTAACACACCCTAACCATTAACAATATAATTCCTGAATCCACTGCCATTCTTGGGCTAATCCTTCGGCTAAAGAGACTTGGGGATTATAACCTAGAATAGTACGGGCTTTGGTGACATCGGCGGCGGTGTGACGGGCATCTCCCCGGGCGAGTCCTTGATGCGATCGCTCGATAGGTTTACCGATGACTTTTGCCATGGTATCCAAGACATCCAACAATACCACGCGACTACCACCACCAATATTAAACACCTCCCCCACCGCTTCCGGCACTAGGGCAGCGGCTAAATTAGCGGCTACAGCATCGCTAATAAAGGTAAAATCGCGGGTTTGTTTGCCATCTCCGTAGATGCCGATCGGTTTACCTGCGATCGCTGCTTGAAAAAACTTATGGAAAGCCATATCGGGACGTTGCCGCGGTCCATAAACGGTGAAATAACGCAAGGCAGTGACGGGAACGTTAAAATTCTGGTGATATAGCCAACAGAGTCTTTCTGCCGCTAATTTGGTGATGCCGTAGGGTGAAACTGGTTGGGGACAAAGGGTTTCGGGAGTCGGCATCGTTTCCGCATTGCCATACACCGAGGAAGTGGAAGCAAAAACCATCCGTTGTAAAGACGGGGTTTCTTTAGCGGCCTCAAGAATAATTTGAGTAGCATTTATATTCCTTTCGGTATATTGACGAAATCCATCACCCCAGCTTGCTCTGACTCCCGCTTGGGCTGCCTGATGGAATAATACTTCTACTCCTTGCAACAGTTGTCGCCAGTCAAGGGCTTGTATATCCGCTTCAATTAACTTAAATTCGGGATATTTTGCTAGAATATGGGCATTTTTGCGCTTTAAACTGGGGTCGTAATAATCGTTAAATTGATCGATACCGATCACCTGATCTCCTTGTTCTAAAAGCTTTTGTGCCAAGTTAGAACCGATAAAACCCGCGACACCAGTAACAATATGAGTAGCCATTTAATCCTAGTCGTTGATATTTTGTCTCGATTGTAAGCTAAGACGCATTTAAACTGCTTATTCTTAGATTAGCAGAATCTCCCCCGGTGGTGATTCGGTAGTAGTGATGGCGGCTTAATCCTTTGCTTTGCTGTGCATTGTAGTCATGGATAAAATACCAAAGGGCTCCCCAACGTGATTCTCCATTTTTTTAGAGAAAGATAGACTCTCTCTCACCAGCCGAGA
>NZ_JADBUE010000244.1:0-4351 GCF_020245805.1 Microcystis sp. M179S2
AAAACCAATTTGGGAAGGATCAAAGGTGACGGTTAGGTTGGAGTTGTCCCGCGTTCCTACAACATTAAAGCGTAGCAGACTAAAGCGATTTAATTGATTAACCCCAATAGCTGTACCTTGACTTGCTTCGGGGACTGCACCACCACTTAAGTTATCAATGAGTCCGTTAGTATTATCTAATGTACCGCCTCGGAATAGGGGGAAATTAGAGGTAATTAAAGGACTATTAACATTGCTAATATCAGCAAAGTTGTTGATATTTTGGGCAACATCCGCAGCAAAACCAAAGTCAAGGGAGTTAATGATTAAACCAGCTGCATTGGTACGAATATCACCGACTAGGATTTCGGCAAAGAAGCTATTACCGAGAATAGGATTGTTCCCTGTGATTTCATTACCAACTGTCCCGTTATTATCCTCATACAGTTTCAGTTGGAAGGAAACGAGGTTAACATTAGCGAGGTTGTATTTTTATTGGTTTATGGTACACAAATAATTCCTAATCCTGCCATTTGACGAATATGATCATCAAAAGCGAATACCTCGAATATTTGCAAGCGATGAGCCATAACTAAAATAGAACAATCTGTGTAACTCCATTTTTTATCATTGTATTTACAGAAAGCCTCCCATGTTGCCAGATCGTCACTATCTGATAGATTAATATAATGATGATCTTCTCTTAGTATTTGACCTACTTGAATTGAGGCTTTACTGGAAACCTTACTCCGGAGCCAAGTAACCGTTTCATCAAATACTGATTCTAGAATAATCCAACTATTATGAGGATTTTCTAGGCAATAATTTTGAGCGGTTTCGTGATGAGTTTCAGATTTAATAAAAAAAGCAATTAAAGCAGAAGTATCGACAATAATTTCTTTAGTCACAAATTTTAATAGAGAGTTTCATCAATGTTTTCAGCGTAGTTAGTAACAACTTGACCATGATTATCTTGTCCGATAATATATTTAGGTTCAGGTTGGTTAATTTCTAAACTTCCGCAAAGTTCCCAAGTGCGAGTTTTAGTAATATCTGGTAATTTAGTTTGAATATAATTTTCCAAAGCTTTGATGACAATCTCTTGAACCGAGGATTTTTGTTCTTGTAAACGAGATATTAATTCATCAGGAATTTCGAGCAATATTTGAGTCATTGATAAACCTTAGAGATTAACGTTGTCTTACTAAAATTCTAGCTTGTCTTTGAATTATTAACAAAGAGACGCAAACGCAATCGCTTACGTCCCCAATTTATCCTAAATCAAAGTTTACTGCTTCAATAACCGAAAAATCACCCGTTTTAAGCTAAATCCCCCAAGGAGAAGTAAACCAATCACGTTATCGCCTTCGGGGACAGACTGCGGTGGTGGGGGAGGGTTAGCTGGGGAAAATTGGAACTGTACTTCACCATTATAATAATTATAGTAAGCTATTGGTGTAGTATAGCGATCATCGCCCGAAAAACCTTTGGAGCAGTTATAACTTATAGGTGTACCTTTACATAAATATTTTGCTTGTTGCCAAAGATAATACTTTTGATTAGTAGAATCAAAAAATAAATTCCAATTAAAAAGAATGTATCTTTCACTATTCAGAGAGGTAAAAACAATTCCGTTATAGGTTAGCGGTAGTAAATTATCATAATATTTGAGGTAATAATTTTTATTAATGCTTGGAGTTCCCATCTCAGGAATCAAGCCAGGTGGAGGCACTTGAAACATACTATCTCCCCACGCATCTATCCCTGTAATCCCCGTAACAAAACATTGACTTGTAAAATTGTTACAATCGTTAGTTGTAAAAGTTCCCGCAGAAAATCTGTTACCAATTCCAATTGTAAAATTCCATAACTGGGAAGCTGAAGCAGGATTAGAATTAACAAGAAGCATTCCAGCAGTTGCAAGGGTAACTCCAGAAATCAAGCCTAAAACGTTACTGATTTTCTTACACAGTTTCATCAATTTATTGAAAACCGCGCCACCACTACCTCGGTTAGCATAATTTCGACTAAAAACCGAATCAACAGCAGTTTCTGTTCCGGCAAATCCGCCATAAATCCCGACATTATTTTTTAGGGTGAAGGTTGCATTCCTGTCTGTTCCTGTAGTGGGTTTATAAGTACCCGCAGTCACCCAAATTTCATCGCCAGCTTGTGCCGCAGTTAGCGCACTTGCTAAACTACCATAAGCATTATTCCAAGCGGAACCATTACCAGTAGAACCGGATTTAACGTAGATGATAGCCATGATATACCTCGTGTGAAAAAGATAGTACAGAGTCAATAGGGAATCCACCCGAACCTTAGTTCGAGTTAGATAAAGTTGATAAGTAAGCGAATAGTGGAGAAAACTGTCTCTAGAGACAGCAAAACCATTAATCAAGCTTGGATGTCAGAAAATTTAGCACTGGCTAGGGATGATGCTTAGATTGTAGCGGTGAATAATCCTAAGCCTAGTTTATTTTTTTTTTTCATTCATCAGCAGAGCTTATTAAATAAACCATGCAGAGAGAAAATATCTGGTATAATGGCACTCCTGCAAGGATTTACCTAGGAATAAGCCGATTTATGTTGCTAAGGTTATATTTTGAGCAACTTTTGTCAAGTTAGCCAGCAAATTAAGTTATTTTGTGACCAGTTAGGGTAGGGAGATGACTACAGCCTTGTCATCGGAGTCAGCCATGGCAATTTGGCCGTTATTCCTCAAGAAGTTTACCATGAGGTAACAACAGGAACAACAGGAACTCATCCAGCAGTTAATTTAGTTCAATTAGCAGACTGGATAGAGAGACGAACCATTAGCAGTTCAGAAAAAGTCTCTACTTTGAAAACGATAACTAATTTAGGTTGGGGTGAATGTGCTGCTAGGATTTTAGCTGAAGAATTAGAAGCCGATCAATTATTGATTGATGATTGAGAAGCTAGGCGAGTTGCTTGATCTCGAAATTTTAAAATTACTGGTACATTAGGTATTTTATTAGTCGCCAAACACCTAGGATTAATTACTAGCGTTCAGGAAGTTTTAGAGGCGTTAATTACTCAGGGTAAACCTATTAATCCAAGACTGTATCAAGAGGTTTTATCTACCGCACAAGAATCATTTTAATTATTCAATAATTGCTGATAAAGGGACGTAAACATCATCACTCACGTCCCCTGAAAATATCAATTAACTATCATTACTATTGTCTTGATTGCGCTTTTTAGACAGCAATACACCTAACCCTAATATTACCATTGCCAAAATTGTAGAAGGTTCGGGAATAGCTGTCGATGAACCCACTTGAACTATTTTTATAAACTGACTTTGATTACCAGAATAACTGGCAACACTGCCATCGCTAAAACCAGTTTGAGATAAATCAATATTAAGTACCAGACCAGAATTACCATTGCCGATTACTTGGAAGTGCAATAAACTAAAAGTATCCAATTGATTAATTCCCAGAGGTGAACCAATGCCCAAAAATGGTAAAGAACCGCCGCCTAAGTTAGTAATTGAACCATTGGTATTGTCTAAGATTCCCGTGCGTCCAAAGGGGAAACTAGAGGTAACAAGAGGACTATTGATATCTAAGGGAGTGAAAGGATTGTCGATGTTTTGAATTGAGCGAGGATCGAAGGATAAATTAATGGCACTGCTAGTGATACCGACCGGATTAATATCACTATTTTCCATTAAAATTTCCACAAAAAATCTATCGCCTACACGGAGAGGACTATTAATAATAGTTCCAGGTAGGCCACTATTATCAGTTTTGAGGTTGAATTGAGTAGTCAGACTAGACATAATGTAGTTCTCCTGAGTTAAAAAAGTTAGCGAGTTAAAACAAATGCTACGCAAAGCAGGATTTATTCAAAAACCCGGCAAGGGAAGTCACACTAACTGGGTACATCATCTGTACTCTGGTAAAGTTACTGTTTCTGGAAAAGACAGTACCGATGCAAAGCTGTATCAAGAAAAAGAAGGTAAGAGGAATCAAGAAAATGGCACAAATTAAATATCCCATGGTGATTCAATGGTCTGATGAAGACAATTGTTTTTTGGTTGCATTGCCTGATTTTCCAGGGCAATATTGGCGTACTCATGGAGATACTTATGAGGAAGCTGTCGCTAAGGGAAAAGAAGCTATAGAATCGCTAATGATTGCTTATCAAGCAGATAATGAACCCTTACCTGAACCTTTATTTTGTAGGATGGGTTAGGAAGTGCGCTAACCCATCAAAACCTATTGTAATTAACCGGAATGGTTGGGTTTCCTTGGGTCAACCCAACCTACAGAGTTAATCTAAACAACTAACCCAAATTCGGAATTGAAGGGAACTAATTCCGCCAGATTAATTCTTCCATCTC
>NZ_JADBUE010000245.1:0-9263 GCF_020245805.1 Microcystis sp. M179S2
TGCACCTGTTTCGCTCGTAAAGCCCCAAAACCCTTACTTTGCCTACATTTCACATTTATTCAGCCAGCCCTAGGGCTGGCTGAATAAATGTGAAATGTAGGCAAAGTAAGGGTTTTGGGGCTTTACGAGCGAAACAGGTGCAAGATTTTGAGAGAATCATGTTTCAAAACCTTACATCTTCATCGGCCCGCGTCCTGTAGGGGCGAAGCATTCGGGCATAACCTATCGCTGAAACCCTAGATTTCCTATCCGAATGCTTCGCCCCTACTTTTTGCCGCAAACCCTATTTAGAAGGGATAGATTTTCTAAATCTATCCCTTTCCCTTAATTCAAGAGCGATTATCGCGATTAACTTTTCTGATTAACCAATAACTTGCCGCTAAAGCTAGGGTTCCCACGGTGAGGGCAATTAAATCATCTTTACTGTATTTATTGGGATCAAAAATAATAATTTTTCGAGAGATGGCAATCAGGGCAGTAACTACGACTAATTCAACCTGTACGATGTGTTTTCTTAAGTAAGCAGTGACGTTTTCTAATAACTCTAAGGCGATTAAAATATTGAGAAATAATCCGAAGATTTCAATTAAAGTTTTGCTAAAAAAACCGATGGGTTCCGTGGTAAATAAATCTTTGATTAGGATAACTACTAAATCATAAAGAGAAACAATAATAACAACAATTAAGGCTACGGATAAAACCTTAGAAACTATGTTTTCGATGAGATGAATCGACCTCATGAAATCTTCATCGCGCCATTGTTGACCAAAATTGATAAGTAGTTTCCGTATCTGTTTGAGCATGATCGATTAAGTAAAAAGTAAAAATTATTATTGTATTTGATTGCTAATTGTTCTATTTAGTTAACAAGTAAGTATATCCCCCCTTAATCCCCCCTTTATAAGGGGAGTATCTGACAATTTTTAACATCTAAGTGGGTGGGTGGAATTAAATATAAAATGAACGTAGGTTGGGTTGAAGCATGAAACCCAACGCCCGCATGGGTTACGCTACCGCTAACCCATCCTACAAATAATTGTGCCTACCTACTTACCTAGTTAGAGATAATTTTACTTGAAGAAGGCTTCCCCAGAAAAAAAATCTAGGTGCGATCGCTGTTAAGTCAACCGCACCCCAAACTAATACAAATGCTCACATCTAGCTAACATCATCGTGAGCGAAACGATTATAGAGGAAGTCGAGGGCATAGTTACGCAGACGATAATATTCAGGGTCCTCCATAATTCTCTCCCGATCGCGGGGACGGGGGAAATGAATATTCATCACTTCGCCGATTTTCGCTTCTGGTCCATTGGTCATCATTACCAGCTTATCAGCGAGGAAAAGAGCCTCATCGATGTCGTGGGTAATCATCAACACCGTACAGCGTTTATCTTGCCAGATTTTCAGCAATTCTTCCTGTAATTCCTCTTTGGTAATCGCATCCAACGCACCGAAAGGTTCATCGAGAATTAATACTTCCGGACGGATAGAAAGAGCGCGAGCGATCGAAACCCGTTGTTTCATCCCCCCGGAGATTTGGGGAGGGGTTTTGTCCATAGCTTCGGTTAAACCCACCATGGCTAAATGTTCGCGCACGATCGAGCGTTTTTGTGCCTCTGGAGCATTGGGAGACACCGCATCTACCGCAAGATAGACATTTTCAAAAACGCTTAACCAAGGCAATAAAGCATAGTTTTGAAACACTACCATGCGATCGGGCCCAGGTTTAGTAATTTTCTTACCGTTAACTTTAACGATGCCATCGGTGGGAGAAGAAAAACCCGACACCATATTTAATAGGGTCGATTTACCGCAACCAGAGTGACCGATCACGCAGATAAATTCACCTTCATTGATGCTGAGATTAACATCCTTGAGGACGGTGTAGGGGCCTCTGGGAGTGGCATAAACCTTAGAAACTCCTTCAATGGTGACAAAAGCTTCTTTACTGGGGGCCTGGGTTGCTCGGTTAACTGTGTCGGTGGTGGTGTACATGATTATAGTCGCTAAAAAGTCGAAAGACAGGTAGAAAGTGGCAGAGTTGCAGGGCTTAATCCAATGGGATCATATTTTAGAGGTAAAAGGGGAGAAAATCTCCCCTTTTACCTCTGGTTAGGCGATTTTACGGGGTTCCACCGCACTAGGACGAGCATCAATAGCCACTTCGGCCATGGTGATGTTTTGTTTGATCTCTAAACTATTGAGATAACCGATCGGATCCTCGGCATCAAACTCGATACCATCGAATAACAGGATCGGTGTGCGACGATATTTAATATCCCCTAGACCCAATTCCCGGGCCGCGGTACTAAAGACACCCACCCGACAGACGCGTTCGAGAATTTCTACCCAGTTACGGGGGAAAGGAATGTGGCCCCAGCGCGCCATTTGGGTCATCATCCAGAGGTGTTCGGTACGACTGGGACGATTTACCCCTTCTCCAAAGAACAGATGGTGTGCATATTCTTTCATCGGTCGATCGAGACTGCACGCGTAGGAGTTGGGATCACCCAGTTGGATATAATCGATATTGGTACTAAGGTACTGACGACTGGCGAGGATTTGACGAATTTCTTCCTGATTCCCTTCCTCGGCACAGTAGCGACAACCTTCCAGCAGTGCTTTGACTAAAGCGACATGGGTATTAGGGTATTTATTGGCCCAATCTTCCCGGACTCCCAGGGCCTTACCCGGGTGGCCCTGCCAGATTTCTAAGTCGGTGGCGACGGTGTAACCGATACCTTCCATGGCAGCCCGTAGATTCCAGGGTTCACCGACACAGTAACCGTCAATACTACCGGTTTTCAGGTCGGCTACCATTTGGGCCGGGGGAATAGTTTCGAGGTGAACGTCTTTATCGGGGTCAATTCCCGCTGCCGCTAACCAGTAACGCAGGAGCAAATTGTGCATGGAGGAGGGGTGAACCATGCCAAAAATATGGCGCTGCTCCTTCGATTCCAATAGCATCTGTTTTAAGGCGTTACCGTCAATCACTCCCTCGTCATAGAAGCGTTTAGCGAGGGTGACACCGTTACCGTTACGAGTCATAGTCAGGGCGCTGACAATCGGCAAAGGTTGCTCCTGATAACCACCGACGGTTAACCAGGTGGGCATTCCTGAAGGCATTTGCGCCCCGTCGAGGAATCCCCCTGCGATCCCATCCACAACCCCTCGCCAACTGGTTTCCCGGACTAAATTCACCTCATCTAGACCATGTTTAGTAAAGAATCCCTTTTCTTTGGCCACTGCTAGGGGCGCGCAAGCGGTGAGGGGAACAAAACCGATTTCTAGATTGACTTTTTCTAAACCGTGACGGGCAATTACTTCGACTTTGCGGGCGCGCAGTTTTTTGATCCGTTTTTGTTGGTTGAGGAAATAGATAATCTCGCTCCGGAGACTGTAGTAACTGGGGTGTTCCACCACTTCCATGCGTTTGCGGGGACGGGGGATATCTACTTCCAAAATACCGCCAATTTTTGAGCCGGGACCGTTGGTGAGCATGACGATGCGATCGGATAATAGCACCGCTTCATCCACATCGTGCGTCACCATTACCGAGGTCATTTCGTATTCTTCGCACAGCTGCATTAACTGTTCCTGTAGATTACCTCTAGTCAGGGCATCTAACGCGCCAAAGGGTTCGTCTAAAAGCAGCACTTTCGGACGAATGGCTAGGGCGCGAGCGATCGCTACCCGTTGTTTCATCCCCCCCGATAATTCGTTGGGACGTTTATCCACTGCATGACGAAGATTGACCAGATCGATATATTTTTCGACTTCAGCTTTTCTTTCGTCTTCTGATAGTTGGGCGAGAACTTGATCGACGGCCAGAGTAATATTTTCTTTGACAGTTAACCAGGGTAAAAGGGAATAGTTTTGGAAGACTACCATGCGATCAGGTCCCGGTTTTTTAATGCTTTGACCTTGCAAAGTCACCACTCCTTCCGTGGGCAAATCTAAACCAGCAATCATGTTTAAGAGGGTTGATTTTCCGCAACCAGAGTGACCGATGAGGGAGATAAATTCCCCTTTTTTTATCTGTAAATCAATCCCTTTCAAGGCCACATATTCACCGCCACCACTGAGAGGGAAGACCTTATCAATGTTATCGACAGCGACAAACAAACTCATAGTTTTTTTCTCCTTAAATTGGCTCAAGTTTCAGTTATTTGAAAATGGGGAAATTTTCCCCATCGATTCCCTATTGACGAACGATTTGATTTTGCAACCAGGCCATAAAGCGATCGAGTAATAAACCCACACCACCGATATAAAACAGCGCGAGAATAATATCGCTGATGTAGTTATTTTGGTAGGCATCCCAGATAAAGAAACCGATACCGACGATACCCGACATAACAATTTCTGCCGCAATAATCGCTAACCAAGCTAAACCGATCGCAATTCTCAAACCCGTGAATATGTAGGGAAGAGCCGAGGGAATTAATATCTTGAAAAAGAATTTTTGGTTGGACAATTGCAAGACTTGTTTAACGTTGATATAGTCTTGGGGAATTTGTTGGACACCGACGGTGGTATTAATCAAAATCGGCCAAACTGCGGTAATAAAGATAACGAATAAAGCAGCTGGTTGGTTTTGTTGTAAAGCGGCCAAAGATAGGGGAACCCAAGCAAGAGGAGGAACTGTTCTCAGGAATTGGAAAAGGGGATCGAGGGCCTTATTTAAGAAGGAATTTAAACCGACCATAATCCCAACACCAATACCAACCACTGCGGCAAAAGAATAACCGATTAATACCCGTTGCAGACTGGCTAAAGTTTGCCAGAATAGTCCCTTATCAATGCCGCCACGATCAAAGAAAGGATACATTAAATAAGTACGGGTACGCTCATTGGTGATTAGGTCGGATGGGGGGGGTAATTTGATTAATCCCAGCATCGAGACTAATTGCCAAACAATCAGAAAACCCAGGGTACCGATAATAGGGGGAAGAATGTCTTGGGAATGCTTTTTCCAGAATTTACCGAAGTTGAAACCACCGTTACTTTTTCTGCTGACGCTACTTGCCATTTTGCCGTTTTCCTTTGTTGAAGATAAAGTTACTGGATTGGGAAGAGAAGAAAACACTTTTGGGATTAATAGACTAGATATTTTATGCCCCTAGCCTATCGAGAAAAGCTCGCTATTTTTTGATCGCCAAACTATCGAGATAAGCTTGGGGATTGGCAGGATCAAAAGTTTTGCCATCAAAGAATTTTTCGACACCCCGGGAGGTACTGGTGGGAATATCGGCCGCAGGAACTCCTAATTCTGTGGCTGCCGCTTTCCAAAGATCCTCGCGGTTAACTTTGTCGATTAATGCTGAGGCAGTGGTTAAAGTTTCTTTCGGCAAGAAACCCCAACGAACACTTTCGGTTAAAAACCAGAGATCATGACTCTTGTAGGGATAGGAAACGCTACCAGCAGGATCTTTCCAGTAGAAAACCCCTTTATTTTTGTCGGTGATTTCCGGTTTACCGTCACCCATTTTCTGTATTCCTTTGAGGGGACCGGCGATAAGTTCTTCTTTGAGGTTGAAATAAGCCGGTTTAGCGAGAATTGCCGCCGCTTCTGCTCGATTTGCCTCCTGATCGAGCCATTGCTGCGCTTCCATAATTCCTTTTAATAGTGCCTTGGTGGCTTTCGGGTTTTTATCCACCCAATCGGCGCGGATAGCGAGGTATTCTTCCGGGTGATAGGGCCAGATTTCTGCGGTTAAAGCTGACATAAAACCGATCTGATCAGCCACAATTCTCGCCGGCCAAGGATCGCCGGTACTAAACGCATCCATGGTTCCGGTTTTCATGTTGGCCACGGTTTGGGCTGCGGGTACGGCAATTAGGTTAATATCCGTATCGGGGTTAATACCACCGGCGGCTAACCAGTAACGAATCCAGAAGTCCTGATTAGCTTTCGGGAAAGTATAGGCAGCTTTGAAGGGAGTTCCCGTCGTTTTCATGCCGAGGATGTAATCTTTGGCGGGTTTTAGGTCTAAACCGATATTTTTGCCTTCGTGTTTACCTGCGATCGCAATTCCGTTACCCTGGGTGTTTAACTGCGCTAACACATACATGGGGACTTTAACGTTATTTTTGGTGATTAGTCCCTCGGAAATTAGGTAAGGCATGGGCATTTGCCACTGTCCCCCGTCAATTCCGCCCGCATCTGCGCCAATTTCGACGTTATCTCTAGCGGAACCCCAGTTTGCTTGTTTGGAGACTTCCACATCGGGCATCCCGTGTTTAGCGAAAAAGCCTTTTTCCTTGGCAATAATTAAAGGTGCAGCCTCAACGATAGGAATATAACCTAATTTAATTTTGGTGGTTTCGGGGGCCTCTCCGGGGGCCACCGCAACCGGAGAAGCAACCGGGGCAGCGGGCGCGGTGGTGGTGGTTCCACCCGTAGTGTCGGGGGGATTACCCACACAACCTTTGAGGACAACAGCCCCTGCCGCTGAAACTGCCGCTGTGGTTAAAAATTTCCGTCTCGAAAAATTTGACATAGAGTCCTCCTACCTGCTGCTAAAGCAAATATGTGTGCTGAATTATGGGTCAAGGAATCCCTCGCTAAATTTTCCTTCTAGCCCGTGCTATAGAAATTTAGCTATGGAATATCTAAACTCGATTGAACTTACTAAATAAGTCTAGCGGAATTTGGAAAAAATAATTAATCCGATCGAGAATTTTATTTACAAAAATTTAATTCGATTGATAAGAATTAATTAAGACCATTGATATATCTAGTTTATAGCGACTTAAGCCTATCTGGAGCTTGCCGAAAAAGTTTTCCGCAGGAGCGCCGGAGCAGGGGTGATGGGGTGATGGAAGTGGGGAATTGGGGAATTGGGGAATTGGGGAAGTGGGGAAGTGGGGAGATGGGGAAGTGGGGAGATGGGGAATTGGGGAATTGGGGAATTGGGGAATTGGGGAGGTGGGAGAAACAATAAAATGAGCCAACGGTGAGTTTTGGGAATCCAGTTCCTTCTGGCTTGGTAGAATGGACAATATGCTTTCACCCCAAAGTAATGACCAGATCTAAAAAGCCGAAATCACCGAACTCCTCTGATTCGCCTACCTCTCCTTCCTTGGCTCTGTCTTCCCTACATTTTCGTCTCCAAGCTTTAGAGGAGGAGCATCAGTGGCTCCTCAAGCAGATTGGCAGAAAACGCAACGAACTGAAGAAATTCCTCGACCAGATGCGTTCCCTGGCGACGGAGATTTTCCAGAGAGGGCAACCCCTCTATCAAAAACTTACCGACCTCGACCGCGAAATACACGCCCTTTTTGACGAAATCCTCACTGCTAGAAAAATGGGGCAGCAGACAAAGAAAAGCATTCTCGGAATTTACGAGACACTTCAGTTAACGGGGGTGATTAGCCCAAAATTTGACGATGGAGATGAAGAACTAGACGAACTTTTCGGAGACGAAGGACCGGAAGGATCATCAGAGCAATCCGCGCAGGATTTCTTCTCTGGGGGAGACTCCTACGGCCGTCACGATGATGGAACAGAGATATCACCTGAAAGCTCGCCTAAATCTCCTGAATCTAGACAAATACGCCGCACTTTCCTGAGAATGGCCGAGATTTTTCACCCCGACAAGGTTACGGATCCCGAAACTCGGATGCGTCACAACGAGATTATGAAGGAAGTCAACCGCGCCTATAAAGAGGGAGATATTGCCAGACTGCTGGAAATCGAACGACAGTATCAAATGGGGGACTCTTTCGAGGTTGAAGGCTCATCGGAAAGCGACCTTAAACGACAGTGCGAGAAGGTTGAAACCAATAACGAACTACTCAAAAAGCAATACGAGAACCTGAAAAGAGAACTGCGCTCGGTGCGAAATACCCCGGAAGGCGAGATGGTGAGGGCCAGTCGCGCTTGTGAGAAGGATGGCATCGACCCGATTGAGCAAATGCTAGAGGAGATGAAATTACAAGTTCAATCCACCGAAAAAATCTATAATTTTGTCCGTGACTTCCGCGATAAAAAGATAACGGTTAAAGAGTTTCTGCGCGGACCGGCCAGGAATATGGGCAGCAGCCCGGAAGAGATGGAAGACATTCTTGATCAACTTCTGCAGCAACTTCGCACAATCAGCCGTTGAAGAGAGAAAGCCAGTATTTAGGGTATGCGGCAAAAAGTTTTTCGTGGGGGCCGAGTGTGGGGTTTTACCTAATTTTCAGGGAAAAAGTCCCTGAATTTTCCCCCCAATTATTCCTATATCTGGCACTTTTTGATTTTCAAAAAGTCTCAAAGTCTTAGCCAACAAGGTTTTTAGATTTATTCAGCAAACCCTATATATTCTCGAATTAGTTAGGCGATTAGCTTTAACGCCAATTCTCCCACGATAATCCTTGAATACGAGCAAATTCTTGGGGATTGGCCGTAATTAATTTAAGATTATGAGTAATCGCGGTTGCACCGATTAACAGATCGTAAGCACCAATGGGAGTGCCGGATTGTTTGAGAGCTGCTCTAATTTGAGCGGCGCAAATGGCTTCTTGATTGCCAAAGGCAAGAATTGAGATAGAAGCAAGAAATTCGTCAAGAATGGGTCTTATTTTCTTTGCCTTCGCTGGGTTAAGAAATAGTCCATATTCGATTTCCATTAAAGTTATCGCAGAAACGGCAATTTCCCTAGGAGAGTGATTTTTGATCTGCACTAGAGTGTTGCTATCACCTTTGACAAAATCACTAATCGTACAAGTATCGAGCAAAACCAGCACTAAATCACCTCATCTTCTCTAGGTGGGGAAAGTTCCTCTCTATAAGCTTCAAAAATAATACCATCACTTACCCCTTGAAAATTAAGGATAGTTGACGACCATTGAGACTGTTCTTTTGTGGTAATTAAAAGCTGTATTGCTTCTCGAATCAAAGCATTCTGGGATTTGCCTGTAGAGTGAGATAAAGCCTGTAGTTGCTGACTTAATTCATCTTCCAGATCAAGGTTGAAGTTCATAACTTAAATTAAGCAAATATCAATTAACTTTATTATAACAGGATAACTTCTTTCTTTTCTGGGCTGAGATATTTATCAGCGTTTACTATTCTAATAGCAAACTGACCAGCTTTTTGAGCAACTTTACTGCCCATAATATAACACCACCTTCCCAACTGATAACCGATAATTCTTTCATTGCCTTAATAAAATTTAACATTAACGCCATTTTCTCAAAAAAATCGACCCGCCTAAGGGCGGGAAAGAAAAGGAAAAAGAAAAAATAGGGAATGAGGGTAAAAAGGGAAAAAA
>NZ_JADBUE010000246.1:0-21554 GCF_020245805.1 Microcystis sp. M179S2
ATGTATTGAGAGTTGATTAACCGTATCTGTGGAAAAATAATGGTGGAAAGATCATAAATTTAGAAGTTCAAAGACGAAATAGATAAACCCTCCATTATACCATAAAAAATTTTTGCAAGAGGTCTATTACCTGTCGCACCAGACTTAACGTAGATGATAGCCATGATATAAGTAATGGGACAAAATTAACTTCTTGGTTAGGATGGGCAAAAGGCAAGAGGCAAAAGGCAAGAGGTGGTTAGATATGTGCAATTAATTGTGTCTAGTTACTTACCTCGTGTGAAAAAGACCGATCAAGTGATTATTGAGGAAAGTTCACTAATCTTGTCCGTCAAGATTGGCAAAAGCTTGCAGTCAAATCGGAATAATAACAAATCGGTTTTTAATAGTATCATTAACTGCCAATCAAACTTTAAAAACCCAGTTATGGACTGTTTCTCCCTGTCCCAGCACTCCCCGTTTCCACAAGGACACAAGTTACCTTGTGTCCCTTTTTAGTCTCAAAATCAGAAATTAGGCCAATCCGACTAATTTAGCGCTGTATTCCCACATTTTTGCGCCTCTTTCATCGTCGCGAGCTTGAGGAGAAACCCTTTGAACAAAGGATTTACCCTCTTTTTTCTGACGATTGCCCCAACTCCAGTAAGCACCGGATTGACGGTATTCGGGGTCAGCCACCACCATAGCGACTCTTTCCCCGGCTAATTCTTGGGAAACATAGCCACCGGTGATATTTTTCTGGAACCAGGGGAAAAACTGCTGGAAAAAGGGGTAATGGTTGCGGAAAAGGGGTGTATCGGCCACACAACCCGGATAGAGGGAAGTAAAAGTGATTCCGGTCGATTGGTGATAGCGTTTGTGCAGTTCCCGCATGGTGAGAACATTACACACCTTACTATCTTTGTAGGCTTTGACCGATTCAAATTTTTTGCCGTCGGCCATAGTAATCGGCTCTTTGAAACCCTTGGCAAACCCGTCCAAATCGCCCAAATCGGGACGAGGAGGAATTTTACCGCCTAATTCATCGGGATTATGGGTGACAGTGCCGAGAATGACTAAACGGCGGTCGGGAGAGGGAGAATTTTTTAGATCTTCCAAGAGCAAATTTGACAACAGGAAATGACCTAAATGATTGGTGGCCATGCTCAATTCATAACCGTCGGGACTTCTTAAGGGTTCTTTGAGCAAAGGCAGATAGATAGCGGCATTGCAGACTAAAGCGGTTAGGGGTCTGCCCAAGGCCCGGAAATTTTTAGCGAAGCGCCGGACGCTATCGAGGGAACCGAGGTCGATAAATTCAATACAGTAGTTATCCCGGGGAATGTTCAATTCCTTGGCCGCCTGTTCCATTTTCGGGATATCCCGACAGGCCATAACCACAAACCAACCTCTTTGAGCAAGGGATTTAGCGGCGTAGAGACCGACTCCAGAAGTTGTCCCAGTAATGATCACCGTGGGTTTTTGATCTTGTATCATTTTTTGATAGTTTTCGTTAATCGCTCTGGTCTAGGGAATATCCAAGGGATTCCGATTATAAATTTTATCTCAAATGTCGGGGTTTCATCCCGTCCCTAAAAGCGACGGGATGAAACCAAGCGCCAATATAAAACAGCACTTCGACACATTTCGACAGGCTCAATGTAAAGGCTCAATGTAAAGGCTCAGTGACACGAAGCACGATTAAAAATAAGCGTCCAGTCTCCTGACAAAATCTCGAATAACTTCTTCTTGTAAGGGTCTTGACCTACTCAGGCCAAATAGCTACCATGTAAGTAGAGCGGATAGGGTAATCAACCGCTTTAAAAACCCATGTAGTCTAACCACTACGCTATCTGCACCTTGACAATTAAAGATATGGGGTTCTACTCAATAGTTCTAGTTTCCCCCTGCTCGTGATGTAAAATCTTTACAGGAAATAGACAAAGCAGTATTTGAAGCTAACGTTTCAATTCAAGCAAACTTTGTCCCCCCCCCTGGCCCCCCCCGACGTCGGGGGGGCCAGGGGGACTATCGTAGGGCATACGAAAAGTAACGCGCAAGCGTGAGAACCACCTCTGGGTTGGATAACGCAAGGCATCTAATTTAAGTGGACTCGTTGAACTAAGAATCCCGAAGCGCTTAGTGCAACGGGAGTGTCAAATAACTTCAAATTTTCGTGAGTGATCAGTTATCAGTGATCAGTGATCAGTTATCAGTGATCAGTTATCAGATTTAAGTTTACCGATCTCCCCACCTCCCCACTTCCCCAATTCATAATTCATAACTAACGAATGGGTTTAGCTAAATCACCGACTTTAAAACCATTACCGGTAATGATGCGACCGACGCTAGATTGACCATCAGCTTCGACAATTTCGAGAGTGCCAATCGGTTGAGTAATCTGACGGATAACCTTACCCGTTTGCGGATCCTTGACCGTTTGAGTCGTCCGTTCGATGGAAATGCGTAAACCGACACGATAGCCTTCTCCCGTACCTTTATTGAGAATTACCTGATTTCCCGCCACGGCAGCCACTAAAGCGGTGACAGTCGGGAGCGAGCGAGGTGTAGCGGCGATTTGGTCGGCTTTATCATTGAGATTATCCACCACCTGCGCCACTGCCTTATCCGTGGCAATACTGAGTAATTTCCCTTCGTTGGAGGTTTGGGAACCACCCCCAACCCCTAAAACCACGGTTGAACCATCGGATTGATTGGCAGTACCATCTCCCTGAGCGGTGGTAATAATTTCGGCCGTGGTGGTATTAATTGCCCGGACATTTAACTTGACAAAAGCATCGGTTTCTGTCTTGGCGGTGCTAAAAATAATAAACGAGCCACCAGATTGTTTTTTTTGTAAATCGAATTGGGTAATCGAACCGATAATCACCACATCTACCCCCAAAATTTGCCCGATTTGAGCGGCGGTAGCGGCATCTACCCGTCCCGAAGCCCCCAAATTCTGTTCTCTGAGGACAGCATCAATGCGACTGCGCTCAATGACTGTATAGCGACCACTTTCCACCAATTTATTGACGAGAATATCACTGACACCACTGGCTCCACCATTGAGAAATGTTAGCCACTGGGGATTACTGAGACCGCTATAATCGAAGTCTAAAACCGCTACTCGCACCTTTTCGCTTTTTTGGGCTAAGAGTAATGGTAAATTGTTAGAGGTAGCTTGGGAGAAAGCCGGTGCGTTGAAGCTAAAACCCAAACTAGAAGCGACTCCCACAAGGGTGATTAGGGCAGAAAAACCACGGATACTATCTCGATCGAACATGATAAGGGGTTCTCCAGTCAAATAGAATATAGATCATAATCATCTCAAAATTACTCTAACTATCGAGGGTGATCAAGAGCGAGAATTTTGAATGGCAGTAATTAAACCTCTCACCTCCTCGGTTCCCTCGGAAGCTTCAAAGGAAGTGGGAAATTTACCCTTAGCAATCATCCGCAATCCCAGGGGGGCAATACTTAATAAACCCTGTAAATCGCGCCAATAATTGCCCAGCACATAGAGGCCGAATTTGCGTTCATCAACCCATCCCCCTGCTTTGACTAATTCCACTAAAACTTTCCGGTGACGAATGGGACGACTACTATCGTCCGACTTGCGAGCGAGTATTTCCTGTTTAATTTTACCGATTTGATCCATGGGGGCCACTTCCATGGGACAAACCGCATTACAGAAATAGCAACGGGTACAACCCCAAACCCCGGCGGTGCCTTGATGATAAAGTTCTAGGCGACTTTCCTGATTACCATCGCGGGAATCTGCTAGGGTGCGCTGCGCTTTTGCTAAAGCGTGGGGACCGACAAAATCGGGATTCACTTGCTTAGCATTACATTCCGAATAACAGGCCCCGCACATAATGCAGTTACCCATCTGATTGAGATTGGCTCTTTCTTCTGGAGTTTGCAGAAATTCTCGTTCGGGAATGGTGCGTGCTTGACTACTGATATAAGGTTCAACTCTTTCTAAATCGTCCCAAAACGGTTGCATATTGACGATTAAATCCAGGATAATCGGTAAATTACCCAGGGGTGCGATCGTGATTTCGGGAATTTCTCCGGCATCTTTTTGGCTACAATGGTTTAATTCACTGGCGATATTTTTTTGACAAGCCAAGGCCGAACGACCGTTAATTTTCATCGCACAGCTGCCACAAATTGTATTGCGGCAATTTTTACGAAAGGCCAAAGTTCCATCAAGTTCCCATTTGATGCGATTAAGGCAGTCGAGAATTGTATTTCCCGCCTCCACCTCTAGGGTAAAATTTTCTAGGTAAGGGGTGTCGTTGGGTCGTTGACGCAGAATTTTAAAAGAAACTTCCATACTCGGCACGGGGATGAGGGACTCCTAATACTCAGGATAATCGATGTTAACGGGCCAAAGGGGAGCTAGTAATGGTAATTAATCCTTAAGATTTTCCCCGGTCGGTTCAGCCAAGGGGTGGGTATCTAGACCTAATCATAGATGGGCAAGTCGCTCGAAAACAGTTTAATCACCCTGGATTTACTGCTCTGGGTCATTAGTTTTTTGCCAACTCCAACCACAAGTATAGTTTCTCAATTCCTTGCTAGGTATAGCTTGATCGGTTTTATGTCCTCACTTTCTCCCCCCTGTTTTCCTCGCACTCGACCAAAAATTGCGAGAGTCTTGACCAAAAATTTCCTCTCCCCCACAAGGTTTACACTTACTACCTAGTCTGGGGTCTTCTTAGCACGATTGTCATCACAGAACCATCAGTTTTAAAAAATTTATTATTCCCCTCTAGACATTTTTGGCAAGATTTTTGGTATGATCAATTTGTCAGTGTAAACTTAATTGACAGTCAGTCAAAAATCAAGGGACATTTAAAAGTACCATGAATGATATCTCTCCTACTCCCCTAACAGGGAAAGCTCTACTTCAAAAAGTCAAAGAGTTGGCCCACTTACCCCGTCGCGAAACGGCAAAACGTTGTGGTTACTACTCCCAAAGTAAAGATGGTCAAGTTCGGGTCAATTTAACCGACTTTTACGATGCTGTTTTGGGTGCAAAAGGGGTTCCTCTCGATCCCGAAGGCACTAAAGATGGCCGCGGCCGCGAACCCACTTTCCGGGTTAGTGTCCACAAAAATGGTCAAATCGTCATCGGTTCCACCTATACCGAACAAATGAACTTGCAGCCCGGCGATGAATTTGAAATCAAACTTGGCTACAAGCACATCCACCTCAAACAAATGGAATCAGAAGAACCAGTAGAAGCTTAAATAGGTTACGGAGTAGGGATAAGGATAAAAAAAATCGGCAGTCAAAAGGGCTAGTTTTGACAAGACCGACCAAAAAGACAATATAGATTCTTATCCCTAATTCTAACCCCTGACCGCCTCTTTCATCAACTCGAGGGGTTTTCCTTAAGCACTTTTTCTTCTTTTTCGCAACCCCCTAGGGATGGATTTTTGTTGGAGCTAGGCTTTTCCAGAGCAAAGTTCCACAATTGTTCTGTCCCTAGAGGGTTTGTTTTATGGGTGTTAGGGGTAGGGGGTAGGGAAATGGGGGGATAGGGAAATTTCAACTAATACCCCAAAACCCCAAAACCCCAAAACCCCAAAACCCCAACCGCTACTTCCATAACACCTAATTGACAATGGACATTGCTGCCTTAATAAAAATTATTATTTTCCTGTTAGTCTGGTTAATTCTCTGGCTGCCCATTGCCATTGTTTTAGGGAGTCGTTTGGGATGGCAACCGCTGCAAGGGACAAAACCTGACCAAAAATTGCCACTGGTGGCCTCTCTTTACGTTTTGGCTCCCTTAGTTATCTGGGGATTATTGAAGATAGAGGGGAGCAGCCTCCATAATTACGGATTAATTTGGTCATTTTCCCTATTTATCTCCCTAAGCAAAGGATTAATCCTGGCAGTGGTGGGATTAGGGATAATTTTTTTTCTGGAGGGGATTTTGGCCTGGGTACATTGGCAGCCCAAAAACCTCACTCGCGCTTTTGCCTTGAGTTTACCCCTGTTGATAGTGGCCCTCTGGGTGGGTATTACCGAGGAATTAATCTTTCGGGGCATCTTTTGGAGCCAATTAAGCCAAGAATACGGTTTTTGGGTGGCGGGAGCCATTTCTAGCCTAATTTTTGCCCTGCTGCATCTGCTTTGGGAACGTCAGCAAACGCTGCCGCAACTACCCGGTTTATTTCTGATGGGGATGGTTCTGGTCTGGGCGCGGGCGATCGATCATGGTAGTTTAGGATTAGCTTGGGGACTTCATGGCGGTTGGGTATGGGGATTGGCCTTGCTAGACAGTGCCGAATTGATGTCTTACAGCGATTCTGGGTTAGCTTGGGTTAAAGGTATATATAACCAACCTTTAGCGGGTTTAGCTGGCATTCTCTGCCTCTTGGGGACAGCTTGGGGGTTAAACCTGCTTCAGTAGCCAAAAGCCGGTAAAAGTGCGACTGGAATCGTCTGGTTGTATGAGAAGAAAGTGCAAACCTTGGCTTTCCTCTTTGGTTGCTTGATAAGCATTGGCTGCCTGGGCCACTTCTTCATCTTCGTAGGTCAGGAAAATCCAACGCTCATTTAGACCCGATTCCAAGACTAAACCGCCCGATCGCCCCGTTTCTGTGGGAATATGATCGATAAATACCGGGTTAATTTCCCCTAACCAACGAGCGATCGCCAGAGATTTTTTACCACCGGTAATAACCACACCGGGGATCATTAAAGTGGAGGCTAAACCTAGTTTTAAAGGGTAAAAGGCCTCTGGTAGGGAAAGAATCGGTATTCGGCGATCGCCAAAAAAGTCAACTAAATCAACGGCGGGAAAACGAGCAAAACGCCACTCTTGACCTAAAAATTGGTCGGGTACGGGTTGTGGTGGAGGAGAGTCGATATTTATGGGGATTTGCCGCAATTCTAGCTGTTTTTTCAGGGCGTTAACGTGACGGGTTAACTGGATTTTGATCTGTAAATTCTGACCAGCGAGGAGAAATAAATTGGCGCATTGGGGGCGAAAAACTTGGATAATTTCTGGGGAGGAGACTTGACAAGCTTGCTGTAACTGTTGGGTTAACCAGTCGCTATTAGCTTGGGATTGGGGACAGGAATTTTCATAGATAAGATGACCGAGAGGATCGGAAATTAACAATTGCCAGACTGTGCCAAGAGGGGAAGAAGATGAAGATTTATAAAAATCCGCTTGCCAAATAGTCATAATTCAGTAAAAAGTCACCAGTAAAAAGTCAAAAAATGGTCAGGAGTAGAGGTCAACTAAAAATTTTAGCTTACCAAGACTTTTAAAATCTAGGAGCGAGACAAAAAAGGCTATATACTAGGGAAAGCTATAGCAAAAAATATCGAGACAATGGAAGAAAATTGGCTAGAAATTGGGACAATAGTAGCACCCCAGGGACTGGAGGGAGAATTGCGAGTTTTATCGGTATCAGATTTTCCCGAACGTTTTCAGAAGCGAGGGATGAGGGGAATACAAGGACCCCAGGGGGGAGAAATCCGAGAAATTACTCTGCTCAGGGGACGTGAGCTACCGGGCAAAAATGTTTATGTTATCAAGTTAGAGGGGGTTGAAAATCGGGAACAGGCCGAAGCTTTGCGCGGATATAAATTATGGGCGAATAAACTAGAAAAACCTCGCCTAAAAGCGGATGAATATCATGTTAGTGAGCTAGTAAACTTAGAAGTTTATCATCACCTGACAGGAGAAAAAATCGGGGTTGTAGTAGATATTTTGTGGGCGGGTAATGACATTTTAGCAGTGCAACTAGAAGCAAATCTAGCTTCCGTCAAGAAAAAAAGTCCATCCTCCGACTCAGAGGCCACGGCCCTGGTCCCCTTTGTCAAAGAAATTGTTCCACTGGTGGATCTGAAAGCGGCACGCATCGAGATTGCGCCACCACCGGGGTTATTAGAGATCAATTTATCCTAGTGAAACTTAAACGATCAACAAGAGTATAATAGAGCATAATCGTTATAGAGTAAGCACTTGACGTTGAGAGAGCAGCGATGAAAGAGACAACCCCAGTCGCGATGCCTCCCTGCTTTCACCGATGGTGTGGACGTTTTGACAACTGCTTCAAGAGCGAAGCGCAAAAAAATGGGTTCAGACAGTATTTAGGAGGATTATTAGGGGAAAGTGAGAGGAAAAACCTCCCTCAAATGGCCAATAATGCCGTCGGAGTAGTTTATAACCGATTACATCACTTTATTTTATCTTGGTGTTTTGTGCCTATACATTTATCCTGTGGCATAAGTTAACTGGGGGACTGCAAAGGCGGTGGACGAATCGACCTTTAAACACTTTTGTGGAAGCTTTGGAAGCTTTTCGGACAGCGATGTCTTTTCGTTTCTTTAGGTGGCTGACCGAGAATCAGGATGTGTTTGCCGCTTATCAAGCCAGTTTCGGCTTTGTTTGGGCTTAAAATTTGTTTAAGTCCCATTAGTCAAAAAGTTCTCACCCAACAACTGAGGGAATTAGAGTTAGATGGACTGATTCACCGAGAAGTTTATCCAGAAATTCCTCCTAAAGTTGAATATTCTTTAACCGCTTTCGGAGAAACCCTGAAACCGATTATTCTGGAAATGCACCAATTAGGAATTGAGAAAAATGCCAGACTTTAAGGTTTCAAATTTCCTCCTCGAATAAACCAAGTAATTGTGGCACTGGTAAAAGCAGTGATAGCGACAATAGCTATTTGTTTCCAGTTTTTTAATTCCCCAACTTTCTCGATTAAATCGGGAATTTTTTGGGTTAATACTGCTTGGGATTGAATTGTTCCTTCAATTTTAGCCGTTATAATTTTCACTTCCGTTATTTCTTTGTGTAGGTTAACAAATTGCTTGTTATTTTCTTCTCTCAGGGTTTCTAGTTGTTTGCGATTATCTTCCTTTAGCGTATCAATTTGCTCGCGGGTTTCTTCTCGCAGGGAAGTCATTTGCTCGCGGGTTTCTTCTCGCAGGGAGCTTATTTGCTCGCGGGTTTCTTCTCGCAGGGAAATCATTTGCTCGCGGGTTTCTTCTCGCAGGGAAATCATCTGCTCGCGGTTTTCCTGTCGCATTGCCGAGAGTAAGTCTTTCAATTCTTGAATATCATTGCTAGTAACAGTAGTCATACAATTAACCCCAAGAGAATCTATTTAACCAGCACTTTTTAATTTTATTATACTTCACCTATGCTAAAAAGGTCAAATTCATCAAATTTAATTACCTCGGAGTCAGGATAACGAGTATCAAAACGATAACTGCTCACGGTTCCTTTTTCTGTATCTAAAATGCTAAAAACCGTCAGATCATTACTGGCAATATAGGGTAAAGGTTGATTAACCCAATCCACTAGAGGAGCAATATTCGGGATAATTGCTTGTAATCCATTAGGATTACCGATGGCTGCATAATTTCTATCGAGGGGTACAGGACGTTTTTTATCACCTAAATAAGCACTATAACTATTGCCAACGTTAGAAGATTCGAGAAAATTCATACCCTTAGGACCAAGAAAACGATTCCATAAATGAGAATGACCATAAAAAACCAAATTAACCTTGGCTGATTCTAATAAGGGAATTAGATCACGAATAATATAATCATTTTCTTGGGGATAATCATAACGTACTGATGTAACTTTTCCCGTGGTATCCCGTTGAATTTTCGGCACGGGATTGGTGTAGGGTGGAACGATATTGACCCCTAGGGTATGGGGAGGATGATGAAACATAACTACTTTATATTTAGCCTCTTGAAATTCTCGACTATTTAACTCTTTTTCTAACCATTGATATTGAGGACTACCCTGAGCAATTGGCTCAAAAATATGCTGACCGTAACCCCAGCGGTCGGGTCGATCTAAATCTCTTTGATTTTCGTAATATCTTCCCCTTGCACTGGGTTCTAAATTGGGATTTCTCCAGATATTAGTAACATATAAAACCACTAAACGAATATCGCCAAAGGTTAGAGAATAATATTTATTTTGAGGCAAAGAAAAAATTTCTTCGTAGGTTTCTGTGTTGAAAGCATTATTTTTTAACCAGTTTTCATTAATTACTGCTGTATCCTCTGCTAGTTGTTTAGCAATAAATTGAGGTATAGCATCTTCAAACTGTTCATTTAAACCTCTGGAATTAGAAAATCTGCCCATAACTTCATGATTACCAATGGCAGTAAATAAGGGTGCATTTTGAATAATTTCTCCCCCTTTATAAATAGTCTGAATACCATTCTTTGTAAGAGTATAATTAGCACGACCTTGTAAACAGGGAAAGAATGCCCCACCGCGACTATCATCAAACCATTCGGAAGCTCGATCGGGTATATTAACTAAATCTCCTGCTAAAAAAACTGCATCTATCTGTCCAATAGTTTCGCTAACTTTTTGCAAATTAGCGGCAGTCATGGGCATTAATTGATGATCGGAAGTGAGCAGAATTTTGAGATTAGTTCCTTTTTTTGGTCTTGGGGTAAGGGTATAAATATCACTTCTAATCGCTGTATTTTCCTGAAAAATGGTGACTTGATAGGGAATCCTTTCCCCGGGATTTAAATCAGTAATTTCGGCCTGATGTCGCCAGATTTCTCGCTCGGTTAAAGATGGATAAGCTTCAAGAGTTCTCGATTTAGCATCTTCTCTAACTCTAGTTAATTTGCTAGTGCGAGCGGGGACCATTTTCTCTAGTTTTTCCCCGTAGCGCACCTGAGGACGAGCGCCAAAAAATTCCGTAAACCAAACCACTTGTATTGATGTTTCGGTGGGTAATTGTAAAAAAGGTTCGCTTAAAAGTTGATTCTTGTTCATTGTCGCTAAAAGATAACTAATTATAATTCAAAAAGCTGGGTTAATATAACAACCAGCTTTTGAGATGCTCAAGTTAAAGAGGACTAACAAAACTTTTAACCCATCCTCGGGTAGTTTTAGTGACAGACTCCCGTGAAAGAATCACCACCATGCTTAACTTTAATGGTGCGAAGATTGTTTTCTAGGGTAAAACTAACCGGTGTTCCTGCTTGACTTTTTCCGCTAAAAGTATTTCTACCTTGGTAGGTAGTGACAGCTAATCCTACCGGCTGCATTTCCGGGGGAGTTGCGGCAGCAAAATTATCAATCGTTACGGTGTTATCGTCTTTGTTAACTACCAAAATTTGCCCTTCCACCACATCACTAACCGGGGAAACCATTGTCAGTGTCACCGGTTCTTTTTTGTCGATCGAGTCGTCATCAATTTCAGAAGTATAAACATAGAGTTTTACCCCTTGGGCGGTTTTGCCAGTTGCTGTACAGATGATACCATCTCCTAGACTAGACATTTGGGCAATTGTCGGCTGAATTAAGACGCTGGGGATACCGATCAGGGTAACGGTGGCTAAAAGAGCGGTTTTAGTCAGATTTTTAAGCATGAATTTCTCGGTACAAGTGGACTTCTCTTAGGTTTTTAGCACATTACCTGTGCCACGAGAAATCAAGATAACACAAAAATTGGCTAGAAATTTTTATAAAGTGTTGAGTGAGATTCTTGGCTTTTACTGCCATTAAATCGACAAAATAGCCAGAAAATTCTTCTTAAATTCTCCTACTAACTGGCAATAACTAGCAGATTCCCTATTTGATCGGCTAATGTAAAACCATCGACAAAATAGCCAGAAAATCCGGGTTAAATTCCCTGACTAACCGGCAATAATTGGCAGATTCCCTATTTTATCGGCTAATGTAAAACCTTAGACTCTAACTGCTGCTGTTGCCAGAGATTTTGATAGACTCCGGGGACTGCGATTAACTCCTCGTGGGTTCCTATCTGGACAATTTCTCCGCGATCCATGACAAAAATGCGATCGGCAGTGGCAGCGGCCGATAATTGATGGGAGATAAAAATCACGGTTTTTTGGCTTTCTTGGCTGATATTTTCCAAAATAGCTGTAGCCGTTTGATTATCGACGCTAGATAGGGCATCATCAAGGATTAAAATCGGTGCTTGGATGGCTAAAGCGCGCGCTAAAGAGGCCCGTTGACGTTGACCCCCGGAAAGAGTAATCCCACGTTCTCCCACTAAAGTTCCGTATTTTTGCGGGAAATTCTCGATTTCCTCCTGAATTCTCGCTTGTTTGGCCGCCGATTCCACTGCCGAAAAATTCAGCAGCGGATCGCCATAACGGATATTATCTTCAATAGTGGTACTAAATAAAAAACTTTCTTGGGGAACATAAGCGATCGCTTTTCGCAGCTCTTCCAGGGCAATTTGAGTGACATCTTGATCATCAATAAATAACTGTCCCTCAGCAATATTCAAAAGACGGGGAATAGCGTTAGCAAGGGTAGATTTTCCCGATCTGATCGCACCGACGACCGCTACCGTTTCCCCCGGATTAATGGTAAAAGAAAGAGATTTTAAGGCGGGTTCCTTAGCATCAGGATAGAAAAAAGTCAAGGCTTTGGCGGTAATTTTTCCTTGAATATTTTTTAAGTGAATACAATCGGCATTGTCTTTAATTTTAGCCTCGGCTAATAGGATAGTTTCCAGGCGATCTATACTCACTTCTCCCTGTTGGTAGGCAGTAATAGTGAAACCTAATAAAGCAGTGGGAAAAACTAATCTTTCTGCCAAAATTAACAGAGCAATAAAGTCCCCAATGGTGATATTACCCGCTATAATTTGTCTAGTACCGAGAGCAAGCAACGCCAATAAACTGACATAGGCCAAAGCTTCAATCAGGGGAAAAAGAAAATTACGAGTCTGGACTAAATCTAAATTAGCCTGTAATAATTTGCGATTTCTTTGCTTAAATGCTCGGCGCTCGTTACCTTCTTGGGCATAAATTTTAATCAGAGTAATACCACTCATATCCTCTTGAATTAAATCGCTCAGATGCGAGAGTTTTTCTTGTACTGTTTTCTGTTGCCGCTGCAGACGACCACTAAATAACTGCACCGCAATTAACATCAAAGGATAGACAGAAATAGCGGCGATTGAAAGGGGAATATGAATCGCTAACATTACAGGTAAAGTTAACCCATAGGCAAAAAAAGTATTAGCCAAACTGAGCAAAGCAAAACCCACCAGACGACGGATATTATCCACATCGCTAGTGGCACGGTTGATTAAATCTCCTGAAGTTTGCCGAGAAAAATAGGCAGGTTCAAGGGTTAATAAATGCTGAAAGATTTTTTGTTTAAGCTCGAACTCTACCTGACGACCGATCCCGAATAACAATACTCTGGAAATCATGCGGATAAACCACATAATCGAGGCTAAAGCGACAATTAAAATCAGATAATAAATGATTTTTTGAAAGTCAAAGGATTTACTCAAATCATCGATGCTATCCCGGATTAAAAGCGGTATATAAACACCCAAAAGATTAACAATAAGCAGAGCAACTACCCCCCCAGTTACTATTTGCCAATGGGGACGTAGATAATTTGCTAGTTTTTTAATGCGAGAATAAGCCATATTCAGTTATCAGTAATCGTTGATCAGTTATCAGTTAGAATAGGTAACAGGCAAAAGGGGGAATAGATAATCAGTGGATTATGAGATGCGGCCACATTTCCCACCCAAGAATTTTTATTTTTTCTCCTTAACATTAGAACCAGCCTTGGGCGGTTTACCGGGGGGCTGATCAATTTTAGCTTGATAGCCGTGCCGCCAGAAGTGAAGATAATCTGGTCTGAATTGGCATTAATTAACCCTGCTACCTGTTCTCTGGCCATTTCGATGACTGTTGCCGTATCCTGTCCCCAACTGTGTAAACTGGAGGGGTTGCCCCAATGATGCTGGAGAATAGTGGCAACCCGCTCGATTACTTGGGGATGAGTGGGGGTAGTGGCACTATAGTCAAGATAAATTTGCATTATTTTACAATCTGAGAAATGAGAGCCAAGTACAAGCAGCTATTCTCAGTTTAGCGGCTTAAGGATTAGAAACCCGCTTTCTTAAAGAAAGTGGGTTTCTGGGTTGATGAGAAACCCGCTTTCTGGGTTGTTGATGAGAAAGTGGGTTTCTGGGTTGATGATGAGAAAACCGCTTTCTGGCTTATACTAAGCTTCAGAGGATTTACAGGGGTTAAGTTATGACAGGAATTGAAACAACCATTGTAATGGCAGGGGCTAAGAGTTTGATTGACCAAATCACTAAATCGGGGTGGGAGGGTATTAAGAAAAATGAGTTATTGAATAAAGATGTCGGGCAGCTTATTAGAGAGGTAAAGTATCGTTTTTTGCGGAAATATCCTCAACGTTACTGGGATCGGCACGGCATGATTAAGGTTTTAAAAATGTCTAAGCCGATGGATTTGGAGTCAATTTATGTTAATGTCAAATGTTTAGGAAATTTAGTCAGGGATTATTATGATGAAAATTTAGAAAATAAATATCGTGAGAGTAAGCAGCGACGGTTTAACTTTAGGGATGATGGTAAAAAAGATGGTTTACTTTTGGCTAATCAAGAACAATATTTAATGGTACTTGGTGATCCCGGCATTGGTAAATCTACATTTTTGCGAAAAGTTGGGCTAGAAGCTCTCAAGGGAAATAAAGGCAGTTATCAGCATCCTCTAACACCTGTTTTACTGGAGTTGAAAAACTTTAAAGAAAACGAGATTAATATTCAGGCATTAATTGAAGAGGAGTTTAAAATCTGTGGTTTTCCCAATGTGGAAAAAAATATTAGCAATAAACTAGAAAAAGGGGAATTACTAATTTTATTAGATGGTTTAGATGAAGTGCCAACAGCTAATGTTTATAATGTAATCGAGAAAATTCAAGATTTTGTAGATAGGCATTATAAAAATCGTTTTATTCTCTCCTGTCGCACTGCTGCTAGAACTCATCTTCGACAATTTACCGATATTGAAATTGTCGAATTTGATGATCAGCAAATTCAAAGTTTTATTGAACATTGGTTTAGTTCGGAATTAGACCGCAAAAATGAGACGGCTAAAAATTGTTGGGAACTGTTGCAAAAGGAGGAGTATAAAAGTGCAAAAGAGTTAGCCCATACACCGTTATTGTTGACTTTTTTGTGTTTAGTTTATGATGAAAATCAATCTTTTCCCACAAATCGCAGTCGCCTTTATCAAGATGCGTTACGAATTTTATTGGAAAAATGGTCAGCCGAAAAACGTTTACCTAATCGCGGTTTAGTTTATGAAAATCTCAGTATTGAGCAAGAAGAAATTTTGCTATCTGAAATTGCTTATCAGAATTTTGTAGCAGATAAACTTTTTTTAGAAAAACGAGAAGTTGTTAAGCAAATTAAAGATCACCTTAAACAAAACTTAAATGCTCCGCAACATCTGGACGGAGAAAAAGTATTAAAAACCATTGAAATTGAACAGGGAATTTTAGTAGAGCGGGCGAGAGATATCTATTCTTTTTCTCATTTAACCCTTCAGGAATACCTCACGGCTCAGTATATCTATGATAATGATTTGATTGAAGAAGCAGTTAAGAATTATGTAACAGAAACTCGTTGGCAAGAGGTGTTTTTGTTAGTGGCGGGTTTGATGCGAGGGAAAGCCGATAAATTGTTATTAGCAATGGAGAAAGAAGCCCATAATTATCTTACAACGCCCCTCGGTCAAAAATTAGTGCCGATTTTGCAATGGGCAGATGAGATGACTAAAGATTCTGTTGATAGTCCGATTAAACCTGTAGGAAGAAGAGCGCTCGCCTATTGGCTCTTCATCGCCTACGCCAAAGTCATCCCCAACGTCATCGGCATCGGCACCCTCATCGGCATCCCCATCACCCACAGCATCATCATCGCCTACGCCTACGCCCCCGAGATCGCCTACAACATCTCTGGTATCCTCTTTACCTTCAACTTCATTCATGAGTTTGTCCGGTTAGTTAAATTATTTGCTCAGTATCGAATTGTTTCTAGGGTTAATTTTTTCCAATTAATCGCTGATTTAGAAGCTTTAAAACAAATTATTCCTGATGATAAAGCAACTAGAAAAGAACATCAAGAATTTTTTTATCAATTATTTAAAATCTCGAATACTGCTTTTAATTTAACGCCTGAATTACTTAATTTATCCACCCGCCAAGAAATTAGCGAAATAGACAAGCATTATTTTTATATTAATCGCCTGATTCTCGACTGCCAAAAAGTGGCTGTTAATATTTCCCCTACCGTCTGGCAAGAAATCGAAGAACGAATGCTCCGCGTTCCTTAACTTCTACTTTTTTTCTCAAATTTTGCCTTTCCAATTGGATGAGATTAGCGAATATTAACACTATGAGGATTGGGAGCTTCAAAAACCTTGCATTACCATTTTTATAGAACACAAATTAGTGCAAAAAGAGGACAACAAAGCCTGAAACTCCCGCTTCCTGACTGACTTCAACAATAAACTTTTTGCCGCAAACCCTATTTATTGGCGGTAAGCTTGACTGCGATGTTCAATCAGCAAGACAATAACTTGAGACTGACTATCATCAACTGTATAGATAACCCGATAGTCTCCAACGCGGAAGCGATACTTCTAGACAAATTCTCCCTTTAATGCTTTAATTTGAGGATAATTCTTCGGTGTTTCTTGAAGGAGTTTTAAACACTTAGCAATCTTCTTTTTTAAGATTGGATCCGCTTCAGAATAAACTTTATTTGCTTTAGCTGTCAAACGGACTTTATAAGTCATCTCAGCTTTCCCAATCAATGAGGCAACCTGATTGTAAATCCATTTCAGCTTCTTTCAAATGTTCCATAATATTCGGGATTGCTCTAATTTCTTGCGTTGCCTTTTCACTTTCTTTATCTGACAAATAAGCGGCAAATTCTAGAATCATCTTTAAATTTTCTACTGATAGGGTTTGTATATATTGTTGAATCTTTTGCTGCATTAAATCGACCTGTACTAATGTTTCAGAATCTAAAAAATCTTCTGGAGTCGAGGGATTTACTTCAACGTCAGTTAGAGTCATATTTAATCAAGTGCTTCTCTCAAGTTTATTATTTGTATCTTAGCGTGTATCCCGTCTCCCGACGACCGACGACCGACTCCTGACCCCACAGTTAACTTTATTTTTGTCCAACTACTTAGGGTTGGCTGAAAAAGTACGGGCGAAGCATTCGGATAGAAAATCTACGGTTTCACCGATAGGTTATTGCCCGAATGCTTCGCCCCTACAGGACGCGAGCGCCGCTCAAGATGCCAGGTTTTGAAGCACGATTCTCTCAAAATCTTGCACCTGTTTCGCGAGAAAAGCCACAAAACCCTTACCTTGCCTACATTTCACATTTATTCAGCAAGCCCTACTTAAGACTGCGAATGTATGAAAACGCATCAATTGGGCAAAAGCTCAACGATGCGTTTTTAAGCTCCAAAAACTGCTATGGTTGTCAGCCAAGACCAATTAATTCTGATTAGAGTCAGTGGCTGCGGCCATTTGCATTCTCTGCACCAGATTATCGAGGGCTAATTCTAGATGTAAACCGGCATCTACGGCGGTCCAACCCTGTTCGGTTAGGTGTCGCCATTCAAAGTGTAGGTGCGGACCGGTAGAAAGTCCCGTACTACCCACACGACCGATAACTGCGCCCTGTTCCACCCATTCTCCCGGTTTGACGGTAATTTCCGAAAGGTGGGCATAACGAGATTCTTGACTACCATCGAGGTGACGTAAAATCACCGTTAATCCGTAACCTCCTAACCAGTCGGCGGTGGCCACTTCCCCCGCGTAGGCGGCTAATACAGGTGTTCCCATCGGTGCGCCTAAATCAGTACCCGCGTGCATGGCCCGATTCCCGCTGACTGGATGATTTCGCCACCCAAAAACCGAGGTAATTTGGGCGGGAAGGGCGAGGGGAAAGAGTAAATCCGTGCGTTGAGTTTGGTTAGAATCCGTGGGACTTAAACGGGTGGCCCGCTCATAGGTGGTCGCTTCGCTGATTGCTTCCACTTCTGCGCGCGTCACCGGGGCCAAAGCCAATTTTACGCCATTCCATTCCGGGGGATTGAGGGCTACCACCTGACTGGGAATCACCGTCGGGGCGGCCAGACGTACCGGGGAGCTAGAAGCCACGAGAGTGGGGGCATAACGACGCAGGGAATTATTAGCGATAACCGGCTGATTTCGGGGCTGCCGTCCTACTCGCACCGCTGGATTAGGATTGAGACGCACCCGGGCCAGATTAACTGGGGGTAAGGGTTTGGCCACAGTGCTGACCGGCTGACGACGGGGGGACCGGGCCGCCAGATTACAGCTACCTCCTACCAGTTGACCATTTTGGGCGATGGTTTGGCAACCACTGCGGCGCTCAGTGACGACAACGGAACTGGGGGGGTTAAAGTTTCTGGTATCGATAAAATTATTTTTACCGCCGGCCCGGGGGGCAAGGGTAGGCATATCGGTTTGATGGTTTTCGGGGATAGCCAGACGGGGGGCAGGATTAGTATTTTCTTTGATAACGGGGGCTTTCAGAGTGGGGGCGGCATTTTCCACCACTGGGGTTTCGCTGCCAGTTTCGGAATTAGCGATCGCATTGGGAGCAAGAGTGAGCAGACCGCTAATCACTAAACCGAGACCACTGCATAAACTCAGCTTCTTTTTTAAGGATTTTCCGAGAAAAAGTTTCAATATCACCGATGAAGGATACATAGGGCGGCCTCACTTCTCACAGTTTAGTCAAAAAAATATTTAGACTCAATTATAGCCGAGACTGACCCTACCCGCCGGTAGATAGATTTCGCTACTGGCATTGTCCGAGGTTAGTTTAACTTTTAATTCCCCTCGATCGCTTACCCCCGTTATTATGCCCTGATAGCCCTTGAAAACTATCTTTTGACCAAAATTGGCAAAAAGTTCTAAATAGGAGGCTAATAAGGCTTTTATGCCGTGATTACAGTAATATTCATAGCCGTATAGGATAGCATCGCTGGTGACATCGGTTAATTGAGCGATCGAGGTGATTTTATTGCCAGTAAAAGCTTGTAAATTAATACCGGTGGGGGGGACAGGATTAGACCAATTGATGCCCACTCCGATGACTGCTTGCGGGATGTTTTGACCCTGAATACGGGTTTCTAGGTTAATTCCCGCTAGTTTGCGCCCTAATAGGACTAAATCGTTCGGCCATTTGATTTTAACGGGTATTTCTTGACAATTCAGGTGATGAGCGATGCCCCAAACTGTAGCGAGAACGAGATGGGCAGATTTATCCACCTCTAAATCAAGATTTAACGCCAAAGATAAATATAATCCTCCCGGTTCAGAAATCCACTCCCGTCCCCATTGTCCTCTCCCGGCACTTTGTTGACGAGCAGTCACCAGAAAAGGCGGATTTTCCCCCGATTCTAATAATTGCCACGCTTTAGTATTAGTGGAAGGTAATAGCTCAAAGTGATGGATTTTGGGCATAAATGGGAAGTGGGGAGTATTTTCAGTGATCAGTAAACAGTAAACAGTAATCAGTGACCTGAAAACTCACATCTGATCACTGATAACTGATCACTGATCACTGATAACTGATTAGGTGCAGGGGAGAGAACGCAGGTACTCACTGAGGTGGGAACGTAAACCGATGCCATGGAAAAGCGGGCCACGACTGCCTAATTCGACGATACTGACGGCGGCCACGGGCATTTCAAACCGATCGCGATAACGGCCCACATCGATACCCATCAGACTACAGAGCATGATCCGGATGGTGGCCTTGTGGGAAACAATCAGGATATTGCCATCACTGTGGGTGTGTTCAATTTCCTCCAAAACGGCCGCCGAACGACGGGCGATATCGATCCCCCTTTCTCCGTTGGGGGGAGCATTCCAAGCGGGATCCGTCAACCAGCGTACATAGAGATCATGATATTGACGATCGATATCGTTGGGGTGCATACCTTCCCAAAGACCATAACCGATCTCTTGTAATCCCTGCCGGATTTCTAATTTTAGTCCCACCGCTTCACAGAGGGGTTTAGCGGTTTGAATAGCTCTTTGTAGGGGACTGACGTAGGCCGCGCGCCAAGGTAAAGAACGATAGACATCGGCGAATTCCTCGGCCATTTCGATGCCTTCGGCAGTCAAACCGGGGTCATTTTCTGGAGTACCACAGTATCCTCCCGTTTTGCTATAGGCCGTTTGTCCGTGTCGTAGAAAATATAACATCAAGCACATAGTTTTTCAGGAGACCAAATTCGGGGCTTCCCTGGTTACTGTTGACTGGTTAGGTTCCCGCTCGCGAGCGCAGGTCATTGCGGAGGTAAGAGCGATCGCCCATGACTTGAAAGAGGGGACCGTGTTCGGCTAATTCGACGATCGTCACCGAGGCCACGGGCATGGCAATTCGATCGCGATAACGGCCGATATCAATGCCTAAAAGAGAACATAACATGATTCGGATCGTTGCTTTATGGGAAACGATCAAAATATGGCCATCATCGTGATTATGGTCGATTTCCTCTAATACTTCCGAACTGCGGCGAGCGATATCGATGCCTTTTTCGCCCCCTGTGGGAGAATTCCAGCCCGGATCTGCTAACCAGCGCACATAATCATCATGAAACTCCCGATTAACCTCGGCTGCGGTTTTTCCCTCCCATTGGCCGTAGGCAATCTCTTTTAATCCTTCCCGTTTGTGGATGGGAATACCTAAGAGATCGCTTAAAGGGGTGGCCGTGGCCATGGTGCGCTTGAGGGGACTAGAATAGATCCCTGTCCAAGGCACATCTCGATAGGCAAGGGCGAAATCCTTGGCCATTTCATCGCCAGCTGGGGTTAGTTGCAAGTCTAATCGACCGCAAAAACTACCCGTTTGACTGGCTGTGGTTTCGCCATGACGCAAAAAGTAAAGTTTTAGACTCATTTTTTAGATTCCTCTTATATTTGTGACTCTCTCCCACCTATAGTGATACTAAATCTTGTTTAAAAAGTACAGGAGAGCAGGGAGCGGGGAGAAACAATCCATAACTTGGAAGTTAATCACACTATTAAAAACGGATTTGGTATGATAAAAGGTAAAAGGTAAAAAAGGTTATCCTAAATTCCCCAAAAATAATCGTTCTGTAGATTATAAACACTCTGGTGGGAAATTATCGGATGATAGAAAGAAAATAACTTTCACAGATAAGAAAACTATTGACACGGTGCTTTATCCAACCTTCTGATTATCTGTTTGGCTACCTTAGTTGGTAAAGCTAAATAATCAGAACTTTGAGCTACTTGGTGATAGAGTTGATTAAAATTTAATTTCTTGTGTTCAACCAAGAAATATTGGCGATAGTGGTAATTAGCTAGATTGAAGAGCTTTTTTGACAAAAAAGCAGCTCGGTCAATTTCTGACCAGCAAGGATGGCATTTGGTGATGATATGGCGTTCAACTAGCTTCATGTCTTGATTGCAGCTGATAACCCTCTCAAAATCTATCTCCCTAATAGATAGAGTCAGAAGCGGTAAAACCCCACAGCCCACACCCCACCTGCCCCCTCGATGTCGCTATCCATTAGTCAGATCTTTCTTAACAAAAAGAGAAGAAACTTAAAAAAAGGGGAAACGATTGATAGGTATAGTTTTGAAAGAAGGAATTAAGGTGGAGGTAAGCAAAAAAATGGAGAAATGGGCAGCCCAAGAATTA
>NZ_JADBUE010000247.1:0-4565 GCF_020245805.1 Microcystis sp. M179S2
CAACAATAAACTGGCGGCTGTCCCCCGTCAAATAAAGGTTTCGGATAAACCAAGTCTCAACAAGCAATTTAAATTACGAACAGCTTAATACCTTTCGACAAAAGATTTCTCGGCTGGTGAGAGAGAGTCTATCTTTCTCTAAAAAAATGGAGAATCACGTTGGGGAGCCCTTTGGTATTTTATCCATGACTACAATGCACAGCAAAGCAAAGGATTAAGCCTCCATCACTACTACCGAATCACCACCCTCTATCTTTCTATCTGTCTATCCACTAGGATAATGACCTTGCAATCAAAACTTCATGTCTGCGTCACAGTAAGTTCATATCCCCTGCCTAAATTAGAGATAGTCAGTCCCAAGCCGTTTTCCGAAACACTCCTCTCACACCCTTATTAGGACTGACTTTTATTCCCTTCTCAGAATGGTTAAACAATAAAAACTATGACTCGCAATATTTTTAACGATAATATTTCCCCGATCAACGAAGGTAATCCTAAACGCTCCAAATCTTCTGGGATGAAAAAACTTTTTGCCTATTCCTCTTTACTGGTTTTGGGTGCCGGGTTAGGCATCGGTGCCACCTACGCCTACAGTCAAAATCCTCTGGAATTAGCCCAAAATATTGCCCCCTCTGCCAATAATCCTCGCCCCTCCACACCGGCCGCAGCCGCTCCCTCGTCTCTGGTTATTCCCACCAATTTTGTCGCTTCTGTGGTGCAAGAAGTGGGGCCGGCGGTGGTAAGAATTAATGCTTCTAGGGAAGTTAATGGAGGCGATGATTTAGGCGAATTTGCTAACGATCCTGTTTTCCGTCGCTTCTTCGGTTCCCAAATACCCGAGCGAGGAGAAAAACAAGTTCAAAGAGGTACAGGTTCCGGGTTTATTATCAGTAATGACGGTAAAATTATCACCAATGCTCACGTTGTCGAGGGAGCAGATAAGGTGACTGTCACCCTCAAAGATGGTCGCACTATTGATGGTAAAGTCTTAGGTAGTGATCCTTTAACTGATGTGGCAGTGGTACAGGTAGAAACGAGCAATTTACCCACGGTTAAATTAGGTAATTCTGATAGTTTACAGGTGGGAGAATGGGCGATCGCTATCGGTAATCCTTTGGGATTAGATAACACTGTCACCACGGGAATTATTAGTGCCAAGGAACGCAATGGCTCCCAAATTGGTGCTAGTGATAAATTGGTGGATTTCCTACAAACCGATGCGGCAATTAACCCCGGAAATTCCGGCGGACCTTTGTTAAATGCTCGGGGAGAAGTCATCGGAGTTAACACTGCTATCATTCAAAATGCCCAGGGTTTAGGTTTTGCTATTCCGATTAAGACTGCCCAAAGAATCGCCGAACAATTAATCGCTACGGGTAAGGTGGAACATCCCTATCTCGGTGTTCAAATGGTACAGTTAACCCCGGAGGTAAAAGAACAATTAGCCGATAGTCCTATGGCTGATAATTGGACTATCCCCGATGATTCTGGTGTCTTGTTAGTGCGGGTGATGAGAGATTCTCCTGCCGCAGCAGCGGGATTGCGATCGGGTGATGTGTTAAAGTCTGTAGGTGGTAAGAATGTCACCGATCCCGATGCGGTTCGGGAAATTGTTGCTAATACTCAAATCGGCGATAATTTACCCGTAGAAATTAGCCGGGAAGGACAAAAAATTAATCTGAATATTCAAGTTGGTAGCTTGAATACTGCTAATAAATCTTAGTTGGGAAAATAAGTGGCAGAAGACCGAAACTTTGTAGAGAGCTTGTTAGTAAGCTCTCTATATTTCTGGTTTTACTTTTGGCTCTTGAATCGAATAATTATGCTGTAATAGTCTTTCCTGTGGTTACTGTGGGGAGAGAAAAGTCAGAGGCAATCAGGGCAAAATGATAAGTATTTTATATATAAATAGCTTCAATACTTAAAAATATTTAAATTTACAATCGGTAATATTTATTTTTACTTAAGAATTTATTGAGAATAATTTTTATTTATTTACGAGATTGCAATACTTCCAGCGATTCTAGTATAATTTTGCATTATGCTATGATTGCTCTTGTTGTAATTTTTAGGGTTTTAATGGTCTGGGTTGTCTTAAAACCCTTGCTAAATCTAGACTTTTCCCTTGGGCAAAACCAAACACTTTCGCCAATTGTCCCTTTTTTTCCGAACAACGTTGATCTAATTTTTGTGTAGTTTTGTTGCAAAGTCAAATTTTTTTTGACAAAATGGCTAAATTGTGGTATGGAGATAGATTGTTGATAGGTGGCAATTCACACCGAGGCAATCAATAATTAGGAGATTGTTGGCGAATTTAACCGAAAATTGGGGAAATTCAGAATAATTAGCCGAAGAAATGCATAATATCTTGGACGAGAGAACCTGATGGCTTATCTCTTTGATAACGATGCTATTTTAGAAAAATCAGCGATAAAAACCTTTTTTACCGATCTAGCCTGGCTCTAACGCCTGGGAAGGGAAAAATCCTCAATTGAGCCGAAATTAGCTTAATCAAAAAATATGCTATAATCAGAATGTAAGCACAAGGGGCCGTAACGGTTTCGACAGGTTAGCGAAAGCTCCCCCGTGATACAGGTCGAGAGTGAGTCTCCTCTCGTAAATCAAAGGCTCAAACAAAAAGTAAATGCGAACAACATCGTTCCTTTCGCTCGTAAAGCCGCTCCTGTAGCTGCCTAATAGTCTCTAATCGACTCGAGCATTCATAGTTTGACTCCGTTAAGGACTATGGATCAACCCCCAACGGATGCCACGTTTAACTTTCTCTAGTTAGTTAACCGTCTAAGCTTTAACTAGAGCATCCCACTGTCCGGGATAAGTGACAGTCCCCGTTTCGAGGGTAATCGAAACTAAACCTGTGAATGAACGGACAGTCAATACCTAATTTGGACAGCAGTTCGACTCTGCTCGGCTCCATTGATTACTTTAATGAAAGACCTTCTCTCCCGCATGGACGGGGTGCAAACACCGATTATTCCCGTGGTCGGTCAATTAATTAAAGCGAACCCTGGCACTATTTCCCTAGGTCAAGGGATTGTTTCCTATTATCCACCCCGGGAGGCGATCAAATCTCTATCTTTATTCTTAGCCAATCCCAAAAATCATCAATATCAATCTGTGGCGGGAATTCCCCCCTTATTAGCAGTAATTCGGCAAAAACTAGCCGAAGATAATCGGATAGAAATCAGCGATAAACAGGCAATTTTTGTCACGGCGGGCAGTAATATGGCTTTTATGAATGCCATTTTAGCCATTACTTCCCCGGGGGATGAAATTATTCTCAACACTCCCTTTTATTTCAATCATGAAATGGCCATAAAAATGGCTAATTGTCAAGTAATTTTGGTCGCCACAGACAAAAATTATCAATTGCGTCCAGCCGCCATTGAAGAGGCAATCACGGAAAAAACTAAGGCAGTGGTGACGATTTCTCCTAATAATCCCACGGGAGTAGTTTATCCAGAAAATACCCTAAGAGAAGTCAATCGAATCTGTCAAAAAAAGGGCATCTATCACATTCATGATGAGGCTTATGAGTATTTTACCTATAACCATGCCCGCCACTTTTCCCCGGCGGCAATTGTTGGCAGTGAATCCTGGACTATTTCCTTATTTAGTCTCTCAAAAGCCTACGGTTTTGCCAGTTGGCGCATTGGTTATATGGTAGTACCAGAACATTTATCTGAGGCGATTAATAAGATTCAGGATACTATTTTAATCTGTCCGCCGGTGGTTTCGCAATACGCGGCCCTAGGGGCGTTGCAGGTGGGTAAAAGCTATCCTTTAGAACAGTTGAAAACTATCAGTCAAGTTAGAGAAATTTGCCTGAATGCTTTAGAATCAATCGGCGATATCTGTGATGTTGCCACTGCGGAAGGTGCTTTTTATTTTTTCCTGAAAATTACCACAGACAAGAATGATTTTCAGTTAGTTAAAAGTTTAATCGAGCGGCAGCGGGTGGCGGTGTTACCCGGTTCAACTTTTGGGATAACAGAAGGCTGTTATTTGCGTCTTGCCTACGGTGCTTTATCTCCAGAAACGGCTTTAGCGGCAGTAGAAAGATTGGTAAAAGGACTGCGTTATTTTAGTCAGTGATTTTCAAGAATAAATACCGGCTTTTTTTCTTGGTTTTTACCTATAATGTCGGCTTGAAGGAACCCTCGGTTTCACCTCGGAGATGAAAGGTTCCGCCAGCATAGAACAGCGAAGCACGACTAAGAATAACTCTAATCTATAGTTGCCAATTTAATTTTAGTATGCTAGAGTAGTTTGCGTGGTAGGTCGATAACGCAAAATGTTTGTTTTAGAGTACAAGCTTAGAGGAAAACCATCTCAATATCAAGCCATTGATGAGGCTATTCGGACAGTACAGTTTGTTCGGAATAAATGTCTTAGATATTGGGAAGACAATAAAGGTGTAGGACAAAAAGATATTTATCGATACACAACTCAATTAAGAGATGAATATCCTTTTGTCAAAGACCTTAACTCTACAGCTTGTCAACAGGCTTGCGAACGGACTTGGACTGCTATTCTTAGGTTCTATA
>NZ_JADBUE010000248.1:0-9127 GCF_020245805.1 Microcystis sp. M179S2
CAAAACCTTGCGTCTTCATCGGCCCGCGTCCTGTAGGGGCGAAGCATTCGGGCAATAACCTATCGGTGAAACCGTAGATTTTCTAACCGAATGCTTCGCCCGTACTTTTTGCCGCAAACCCTAAGTAGCCTATACTCAACGGATTTAGTATATAGCGTTTCCTGTTCGCAAGAGGTACATTATCGATGTTGAAAAGCTTAATCAGCAAAGGTTTAACTGTCCCACACAGCTATTTAAACCGCTATAAGCGGTTTAAATAGGGTTTGCGGCAAAAAGTTTGCTCCCCCTAAATTCCCCTTAAAAAGGGGGACTTAAAGCTGAAAAAAGGGGCTTTGCGCCCCTAAAAATCTTTAGTCAACCGATTAAAAATCTACACCAGACTATAGACAATTACTAAACCCAAAACTGCGGCAAAGACAATTAAAGCGTAGAATTGGGCGCGACCATTTTCGAGGTATTTGAGACCTTCACCACTGACAAGAGTAGCTAAACCGGTTAAATTCACCGCCCCATCGATAACGCGATAATCCACTTCCATAATTTGCCGTGCGAGACGACGACAACCCTGGACGAAAACTCGATCATAGAGATTGTCAATGTACCACTTGTTCAGGGAAAAACGATACAAAACGGGGAATTTTTGGGCAATAGTTGCGGGGTCAATTTTCTTCTGGAGATACATCAAAGAAGCGACAGTAATCCCGATTAAAGCAATCCCCACCGAATTACCCGCCATAATCAGAAACTCTGTCCAATCAAAAGCATGAACTTCTTCCACTACTTCGTTAGGAACATGAATAAAACCCTCGAAGAAATTCTGCCAAGGTTTACCCACCAAACCGATTAACAAAGAGGGAACCGCCAAAATCATTAGAGGTAAAGTCATCGTAATTGGCGATTCGTGGGGTTCATGGGCATGATGGCCGTGGTTGTCTTCTTCCTGTGCTTCCGAGTCCAATTGCTTAACATTCATTGCCCCCGGTCCAAAAGCCGGAATCGCGCCCGCATTGGCTAACAGTCGGCGTTTAATCTCCTTATTAGTGCCTCTAAACTCCCCTTCAAAGGTGTTAAAGTACATCCGGAACATATAAAAAGCTGTTAAACCCGCAGTGGCCCAACCGATTAACCATAAGGACGGGTTCGCCTCAAAAGCTAAACCGAGAATTTCATCCTTCGACCAGAAACCAGCGAAGGGAGGAATCCCACAGATGGCCAGAGTTCCCACCAGGAAAGTTAGGGCAGTAATGGGCATATACTTGCGTAAACCGCCCATCATCCGCATATCTTGCGCTAAAACCGGCTCATGACCGACCACATCCTCCATACCGTGGATGACCGAACCGGAACCGAGGAACAACATCGCCTTAAAATAAGCGTGGGTCATCAGGTGGAATAATCCAGCACTATAAGCGCCGATACCCATAGCCATAACCATGTAACCCAATTGGGAGATGGTGGAATAGGCTAAACCCTTTTTGATATCATTCTGGGTGAGGGCGATACTTGCCCCTAGAAAGGCAGTAAAGGCCCCCGTCCAAGCAATTACCGTCATCGCCGTGGGAATTGGCTCAAAAACGGGATACATCCGGGCAATCAGGAAAACTCCGGCGGCCACCATGGTGGCGGCGTGAATCAGGGCCGAAATCGGGGTCGGACCTTCCATGGCATCCGGTAGCCAGACATGAAGGGGAAATTGGGCTGATTTGGCCACGGGTCCCAGGAAGACTAAAACGGCGAATAATGCCGCTAAACTGCCGGCAATGGCTCCAGAAGAGACTAATTCCTCTAGACGTTCACCCATGATATCAAACTCGAAGCTGCCGGTAGCCCAGAAAAGACCCAGCATTCCTAGTAATAAGCCAAAATCGCCGACGCGGTTGGTAACAAAGGCTTTTTGACAGGCCTCGGCAGCCGCCGGACGAGTGAACCAGAAACCTACTAGCAGATAGGAACACATCCCCACCAATTCCCAGAAAACGTAGATCTGGACGAGGTTGGGACTAATGACCAAACCGAGCATAGAACTGCTAAAAATGCTCAGATAGGCGTAAAAACGCACATAACCGGGGTCGTGGGCCATGTAACCATCGGTATAAATCATCACCAAAAAGGCCACGGTGGTGACGATAACCGACATTAAAGCGCTGAGGTGATCGATCGTATAACCCATTTTCAGGTGAAAGTTACCCGCCGATGCCCAATCGATCATTTGGTTGTAGGGAGCGTGTCCATTGATTTGACTCCACAACAGCGCAAAAGACAGCACCATCGACGCGCCGAGGGTAGAAATGATCAATACAGCATTTACCTGTCGCAGACGATTGGTGACTTCATTAAAGGAAATTAAGCCCGCGCCGACTAGGGTAGCGCCTACCAAAGGCAGGACGGGAACTAGCCACGCGTACTGATAAAGCGGTTCCATTCAGTAATACCTAGTTTACAACTTCACACTATTTGGTTTATCTTCATCTATTGTGACATAGGTTAATTCTTAAGAAAGTGTTTATACCTAGTTTTGCTCAATAAGGCGGCGAAAGGTCAAAGGATCTTATCAATTTGGCAGTTTAGCGAGCGGGACGGTAATTTTTAGGGAGAAGCAGGAAAATTATCGAATAACCACGAAAGCAAGGAAACGATTAAACCAGCAGAAAAGGAAATTATCGCCACGATCGCCTCGCTACCAAGATAACGGGATAAAAAACTGCCTTGAATTTGGGCGATCGGTAGTCGCGGATTTAACCCCACTTGGATGCTGTTGGTATTGCCGGAAACGCTCACTTCTAAACCTTGTGATGCTTCGGTAAATTGAATTTTTGGGGAAAGAAAAAGAAAATAGATAAGCCTATTGCGATGACACCCATCAGACTATCAGGTTCGGGAATGGTTGCTGCTGTAGTAACAGAAACCGGAGCCTGATTAGGAGAAAAAAGCGCAAAGGTACGGGTTGCATCAATAGCGATTCCATATATATCGGGATCAATATTGTAACTTATCGTGCAAGCGCACATTCCTCCGTTTTGATATATCTGCTCCAAGAATTCTTGCCATTTACGACCTTGATAATACGATATATAATTTCCCAGGACAGCACCAAACAAATCAGAAGGATAAGTAAAATTGCCTTGGCTATCAATGACCCTCACATACAAGAAGGCAGATTGTTGGGGAATAACATAATTCCTCGTGTTTTGCGTCTCACCTAAAGCAATTAAAGCGGGATAAGTCGTTGTTAGGACATTATCAATGGCATTCCTTGCCGCTTCTGCACCCTGAGCATTTAGCCAAAAGGTGGGTTGCAGATTTAAATTAGAGGGATTGCCGAATAAATTGCTAAAAGTATCCTGAACAAAATTAACATTGTAGGAAGAATTATTGACGACTAGATCTTTAATGCCGGTGATATTTCCCTTGGCGTTAAACTGAACAGTAGCCGCTTTAGCTGAGGATAGCGTAAAGCTGAAAACTGAAGCTAAAATCGTTAAACCGAGGATTTTAGTCTGTTTAAACATGATTCTTTCTGTACTCAGGATAGTTAAAGTAACCCGTCTGTTATAGCACAAAATATTCCCAGAACATTTGGCTATTAGACTTCTGGCAAAAGTAAGCTCTTGAGCTGCTATCAGATCAGAATATCTAAAATACTAGATAAATTTGACATAATCAGAGGTTATACAGATATTTTAGTCGTCTGTTGTCTTTTTTCTCCTCCTAGTCTCCTGTCTCCCGAAAACGAAAACTTTGTACCTCACTATTGAGCAGTTGATCCATCTGCCAACCTAACTTAGTTGGCTGCTGATAAACCTTTTTTAAAGTGTTAATATCCCGGCTAGAAATCGGGGCAATATCTCTAGTTTGAGCGAAATACATCACATCCGTCTCTAGGGGACTATGACCCCAAATTCCCAAAGCGTGACCTAATTCGTGCCGCGCTGCCGCTAAGGCCGACCGATCGGCTAAATTAGGACTAATCTGGATACTCATCCGATGAGTTAAGCGATTTTCCTTGACAAAAATCTCGTATTGTGTTATGGCAGAACGCACCCGGGGCAGTTCTAACTTACCCGTTTCGGCATTAAAACGGACTCCCGACGGCGGTAACTCTCGTTTAATGAGGATATCGGCCAATTCTGCCCGATTTACCAACTCCATCGGCAAATACTGCCCCCATTCAGCGATCGCCTGTTGTACCAAACTCAGCCAAGAACTGCGATCGCTGTGAACATAAATCTTCACGGGAAATTGCGACCAAATCAACGCCCCCACGGGGCTGATTTCCACAGCATCAAAATAATCCCCGGACTGGTTTTGCTCTTGCCATTGGGCTAAATTAGCGGGTAAAGGATGGGTTTTTAACTCTGGTAGCGATCGACTGTCGGCAATCAAAGAATAGGAAAACAGCAAAAGACTCGCCAAGGCTGCGAGTCCTAGAAAAGAGAACCGACCTCTTAGCATTTAGCGATTTAACCAGCCGGCACTCAGTACAATAGTTAGGGTGATAAATACCGTCCCCAACGCCCAAGTCACCTGATTTAAGGTTTTTTCCGCCGTTTTTGCGCTGGTAAAAATCTGTGATTGGCCGCCAATACCGCCAATACCATCCCCTTTGGGACTGTGTAATAACACCAAAATCGCCAGAAAGGCCGCCGCCAGCGCCCAAATAATCTGTACTACCAGCACCACTGTCATGATTATTACTCTCTATTTTCCATTACAAAGTATAGCAGTTATCAAGCCGTCAGCTTTGAATTAGTTATCAACTGGAGTCCTCTTCATCCTCTATATCCTCAAGTGTTAGTGGTGCTTGGGCGCTATGGCGAACATATAACACATAAACCGTACTATCTCTAATTGTAAAAAGCACTCGATAGACATTTTTGCCTTTCCCATAAAAAAGTTGTCGGACTTCTTTGGGTAGAAAAATCGTCTGTTCGAGCGCTAAAGCACAACGAGTTGGTTTCTCTTGCAGAGTCGCAATAGCATTCATTAATCCTCGAAACCAACGGTCAGCAAACTCGGCATTATAACCTCGATACCAGCGATAGGCTTTTTCGATCTGTGCCGTGGCAGTTGGGGTAATTTCAACCTGAAATACCATATTTTTCGGCCATTTCTTGGGCAAAATCGGCAAGAGGACGGGTTTTACCGGAGTTTATCTCCTCAAAACCTTGCTGAATCCCCTCAATGCTCTCTAAATACTCCATCAGTTGTCTGAGCTTACTAGGATCGATTTGATCGAGAAAAGTCACCAGCACTTGTGAGCGATCGCTAATATCATTGGGTAACTCGGTTAGGTGTATTTGTCCATCTCGATAAACACCTTCGATGGTTTTCAGCATAAAATTCCCCTTTATTGACTTTTTACTCGTTAAAGCGAGATGCGGACGGGAGTGCGACTGGCTTTAATTTCCACCTCGGCTGGTTTAATCAGCGATCGCCCAGTCATTTCTATCGGGACGGGAATTTGGAGAATTTCCAGGATAGTGGGGGCAATATCGGCTAAACGACCATCATCCCGCAGCTGCACATCGCCACCGTGGCCGGGTATTTTTCTCCCTTCCCCTTCAATTAAAATTAAAGGAACGGGATTAGTCGTGTGGGCCGTCCAAGGATTACCCGACTCATCCACCATCGTTTCCGCGTTACCGTGGTCGGCAGTGATTAACACTGTTCCCCCCAATTTATTGACGCTACTTAACAACTTAGCCAAGCATAGATCCACCGTTTCCACTGCTTTCATGGCCGCGTCTAAAATGCCCGTATGACCCACCATATCGGGGTTAGCGTAATTGACTACCACCAGACTATAGATCCCCTGTTCGATCGCCGCAGAGACCGCTGCTGTCACCGCGGCTGCCGACATGGCCGGAGCTTGGTCATAGGTGGCGACTTTTGGACTAGGAATTAATTCGCGCACTTCTCCCTCAAAGGGTTTTTCTAATCCCCCATTAAAAAAGTAGGTGACGTGGGGATATTTTTCGGTTTCCGCACAACGAAACTGTTTTAATCCCTGTTGAGCGATCACCTGTCCTAAAATATTATTTAAATTCTGGGGAGCAAAGGCCACATCTACCGGTAATTTCGGATCGTATTGGGTGAAAGTAACAAAACTAAGCGGAGAAATTAAATCTCGATCGAAATCTTCAAAATCGGGCATAGTCAGGGCATAACATAACTGTCTAGCTCGATCGGGACGGAAATTATAGAATATCACCCCATCGCCCGCTTCGATCGCCCCCGGTGCAATTCTGGTGGGGGGAATAAATTCATCGGTAATATTTTGATCATAAAATGCCTGTAATACTTCAGTAATCGATCGCCCGTCGATACCTTGATCACTGGTCATCACGTTATAGGCTTTTTCCACCCGATCCCAACGGCGATCCCGATCCATGGCATAATAACGGCCACTGAGAGTCACCATGCGACCGAGTTTAATTTTATTAATATGTTCTTGAATCCGTTTAATAGCGAGCATTCCGTCGGTGACATTGGTATCGCGACCATCGGTGATGACATGAATGCAGACATCGCTAATCCCTTGCACTTTCGCTAAGTCTAATAATCCCAGTAAGTGATCGAGATGGGAATGGACTCCCCCCTCGGAACATAAACCAATCAGGTGTAATTTGCTTTTTTTGGGGCGAATCTCGGCGCAGAGTTTTAATAAAGCCTGATTTTGTTGAATCGAACCATCTTCGATCGCATCGGAAATTCGTACTAACTCCTGTGGTACAACTCGCCCCGCTCCGATATTCAGATGGCCAACTTCCGAGTTGCCCATCTGTCCTTCTGGTAGTCCCACATCCTTAGCGGAGGTGCGGATTAGGGTGTGGGGATAAACTTCCCAGAGACTATCCATAATCGGGGTTTTCGCCATTGCGATCGCATTATCCGACCTTTGCGGGCGATAACCCCAACCATCAAGGATAACCAGCACGACTGGGGATATAGGTGCGTGGGTCATGATATACAGTCCTAAATTAAGAGTGGATTTCCATGCACTAAGATAATATCATCGAAACTTCCATTGATCACCGGTCTCCTGGCGATCAACCCCCTAATGTCAGCAAATGATGGGTATGTCTCAAAAAAACGAAACAACTGCTTTAATAATCGCTCTTTTAGCCACTGCGGGCATTTTAGGTGGAGGTTACTTCTGGCTGCAAAGTCAATGTGCTGCGGGTCAAGAATTCTTTCTCTGTGGCAGCGGTAAAAGTCCGCAAAAATCCCCCACATCGGGAAGTGCCTCCTCTCCCCTACCCCCTCCCCCTTCCCCCCAGGAAGTGGTTAGTTTTGCCCCACCGACTTCTATCCCCAGTGGCACGACAATTCGCATTAACGGCTCTACCAGTATGGTACAGATTAATCAAGCCTTAAAAGCCGCTTTAACTGCCAAATTTCAGGGGGTAGAGGTCTTGACAAATGCTCAAGGATCTGATAGGGGATTAGAGGAAGTGGCCCGGGGGGCGATCGATATTGCGGCGGTGTCACGACCTTTAACCGAGTCAGAACGCTCTCAGGGATTGGCTTCTAGTCCGATCGTTCGAGATGCGATCGCTATTGTGGTGGGAGTAAAAAACCCCTTTGCGGGGGGGTTAACCACTGCTCAAGTTAAAGATATTTTTACCGGAAAAATCACCTCTTGGTCGGAGGTGGGAGGTTCTGCAGCTACTATTCAAGTGATTAATCGTCCTCCTATTAGTGGCACTTATCAAAGTTTTCGTGAGGAAGTGCTGCAAGGGGGAGAATTTGGTACAGGAACTAATTTTAAAATGATGGATAGGGATGCCACTACCCCGATTTTGCGAGTTTTGGGACTGAATGGCATTAGTTACGCAACCTATAGCCAAATTGCCAACCAAAAAACCGTCAGAGCGCTCGCTATTGAGGGAATTTTACCCAGTGAACCTAATTATCCCTGGCAGCGTACCCTTTACTACGTTTACAAAGAACCTGCTAGTGAAGCAGTCAAAGCTTTTATGGGTTTTGTGTCCTCTAGTGATGGTCAAGAAGCGATTTTTCGGGCCAATGAAGACTTACAAAAGTAGTTAGCGAGAATATCTGAAAATCTGGGAAATTTTACGCCTTGCATGACTAGGGTTAACCACAGAAACCAAAAACCTACCTAAAGCTTTTTAAAGCTACTCATTTCTGTAGCTAGATAGCTAAAATAAGTAACTTTGGCCACCGATAGATTTTAAGAACGTTATCAGGTATAATCAAGATATGAAGCTAGTTGAACGTCATATTATCAGTCAAAACCATCCCTTATGGTCAGAAATCGACCATTATGCCTTCTTGTCAAAAAATTTGTTCAATCTAGCTAACTACCATTATCGCCAATATTTCTTTGAAAACTCCCAAAAACTGAGTTTTAATCAACTCTATCATCTGGTATCTAAAACCTCAGATTATTTAGCTTTACCCACGAAAGTGAGCAAGCAGATAATCAGAAGATTAGAGCAGGCTTGGATTAGTTATTTTGCCGCTTTTAGAGCTTGGAAAAAACACCCTGAAAAATTTTTAGGAAAACCTAAAATTATTAAGTATAAGGACAAAACCAAAGGAAGAAACCTACTAATATATTCTCAGGAATCAATTTATAAAAAACCTTTAAAAGAAGGAATTTGTCACTTGTCTATGAGCGACGTAAAATTGACCACTTCCCGAAGAGAAATAATTGAAGTGAGAATTGTCCCCAAAAGTAGCTGTTATGTCATTGAAATAGTCTATGAAAGACGGTCGGAAACCACAGATAAACAAGAGATAGCTGGGATAGATTTAGGAGTTAATAACTTAATGGCTGTAACTACAAATCAAACAGGTGTAGCACCTCTTTTGGTAAATGGCAGACCGTTAAAAGCAATTAACACCTTCTACAACAAACAACGTTCCCGCTTACAATCTCAACTGAAAACCAGAAATAATCAACCCTCATCTAAGAGATTGATATTCCTAACCCATAAACGAAACTGTCGAGTAGAAAATTATCTACACACAGCCAGTAAAAGAGTAATAGATTGGTGTATTATTCATCAAATAGGGACGTTAATAATTGGGCATAATGAGCGGATGAAACAATCTCTTAATCTAGGAAAAAGGAATAATCAACAATTTGTTAATATTC
>NZ_JADBUE010000249.1:0-3664 GCF_020245805.1 Microcystis sp. M179S2
GTTATCGTTTTCGTTGGATTCTACTTGGTAGTTATAAACATCTGTCCTGAATAGTAAGTACCCACTTCCTACCGCCTGGACGGGTAAGGTAACGGTACTACTTGCTGTATAGGTTTCATTGGGTTCTAAGGGTAAGCCGTTGCTACTGGAGATATATCGCTCAGTAAGATAAATATCATCACTATCCCCATAGATATCATTCTTGGAAAAAACTACCTGGTCATACCAGTAAGAACTTCCTGTAGTCACAGAACTGTCATTTTTACCCGTCCAAGATAGGGTAATAGTCTGACCAGCACCAACATTAGTAGGAGCAGTAGCCTCAGTAATCACTAAATTGGGTAACTCTCCCGTTAGGGTGATAGAGGGAGAAAATTCTGAGGTGTTTCCATCGGGATTAGTTGCTGTGCCAGTAATATAGCTATACAGTCTCTCGGCGTACAAGGAAAGGGTAAAATCAGCACGACCATTATCATCCGTAGTCACAGTGATATAGGTACGGTAATCCTCTCCTTCTCCGTTACCACTAGCATCTTGTGTACGATTAGCAAAAATTTCAATCCTGTATTCCTTATTGGCTTCACTATCTAGATAACCAATCAGGGTGGCTGTTCCTGCGACAACTTCAGCAGAGGTGAAAACGGGATAGTTTTGTAAAGCATTCGCTCCTGTATCGCTATCACCTTCATCATTAGCGGTGACTCCATCCCGTCCTAAATCAATCCCTAAACCATAATTCTCATAGATACTATTGCCTTGAATAGTATTTTTCTGAGAGTTATCTACAGAAATGCCATTAGAGTTATTATATCCAATTTGATTTCCCGTAATTGAATTACCTTGTGCCTCTTCTTGGATACTCATCCCCTCGGCATTATTAAACAGAGAATTACCTGTAATTTGATTACCTGTTGCATCTGCTCCACGAATAACAACCCCGGTCGATTGATTATAATGGATGTAATTGCCTTGTACGAGGGTATTTTTTGCTCCAGCTAAATCAATTCCATCATCCCCGTTACCTAAAAAATAGTAGCCTTGGCTGCTATTCCCAATCCAGTTACTGAGTATTTGATTATTATTGGCGACCGCTCCATAGGATAATACACTTACACCGGTGTTAGTATTGCCAGCAATAACGTTTTTTTCAATGATATTATCTGAACCGTTAACTATCTCGACTCCAACCCCATTAGGACGGGATGAAGTTCCCGATGAATCAAGACCAATGTAATTATTAATGACTTGGTTATTAATTGCAGTTTCACTATTAATTAATACACCCGTTCCCGTATTACCAGAGATAATATTCCTTTCACTGGTAGTCGCTCCCCCAATCAGATTATTCTCAGATTCAATTAAAATACCCCCTTCTCCATTGCCCCAAAATCCCTCATAAATGTAGTTATCATAACCAATATAATTACCTTGAATAATATTATTACCTTGATCAATTAAGCGTATTCCATAACTACTAAACTGGGTAATAATTAAGCCACGGACGGTACTGCCACCAGCACTAATAACTAGACCTGATAATCCTTCACCTGCTTGATAACCACTAATTTGAATTATCGGCGTTCCCGCGTATCCCGGTTGACTGGTACCATCAATCAAGACAGGGGACGTAATTTCCGGCAAAGCCGATAAGGGAGTTATGGTATAGTATCCACCCTCACCAATATTAAATACAATGGTATCTGTACCCGGATTATTATTAGACTCAGTTATAGCCCATCTGAGGGAACCTTCCCCCTCATCGTTGGTATTAGTAACTGTGTAAGTAGTTCCTGGATTATTAGTAATGGCAAAGCGAGCAAAACCCAATCCCGGACTGCGAATACCTTCATTATTGAGAGGACCGACATTACCGTAATCATCTGAAACAGTCAGAGTATCCCCTTGGGTAACATACAGATAGCCATTTAGATAGACTGCACCACTACCTTTACCAATATTAAACGGCACATCAGGAAGGGTTTCTAACCATCCATTTGCCTCCACTTTAGCAAAATTCGCATTATTAATTAAACCGCGTCCTTCATTAAAAGGCCAACCATCTGTACTGGTTTCTCCTCTTAATAGATACAAGTCCCCATTAACTGCGGTGACAGAGTTACCCCATAAACTTGTCCCAGTACCGTTATTTGTCCAGCCTAAATCATTTTTCAGCGAGTAAATTAAGGTACTTTGGGAGGCTAAAGGCAATTCACCGTTGGGAGTAGAAGTTAAGAAGTTTCCTCCCGGATAAGCGAAGTCGTTATGAGTCCACATCACCAATTGATCGCCACTAAGGTGATACAGACGATCATTAGTTGTATTGTACTCCCAATCTCCATTACGGGGAAAATGCTCCCCAGTAAAACCCCAATTAGGGGTTAATTGGGTATGAGTTCCGCCACCATTAATATTATCAGTACGAGCAAAATTGTAATCTCCTCCTCCCGTATGATGGAGAATTACTGGTTCTCCATTAACATCTACCCCAAGGATTCCTGCATTACTATTAATTAATGGTGAATCTTCGCTAGTTTTTTCCCATTCCTGTGTCCAAGTACCGCTAGTACCGGTGCTTAAATCGTAGGAATAGAGAGCCGCTATTTGTGGACCTGAACGGAATTGGTAGTAGTATAATTTATTGCCTGCCACCAACAGAGGATTAACTAAATTGCCGGCGGAGAAAGCATCCCCTGACACCCCTTGACCATTTAATATCGGCAAATCTTCCCAGGTATCGGTTGCGGGATGATAACGGGCAAAACGGACAGAACCGTTAGCAATACCTAGATTCTCTAAACTTTCCTCGCTATCATCGCTCAAATTACTGTTTACGTCAATATAATCTTCATCAGCATCGCCGCTAAAATCAGCAGCATAAATATAGGTTCCGTCAGTAGCTAGACCGCCACCAGCACTAACTCCGTAGTCAAAAGGCACTGCCGCCAACTGTTCCCAACCCAATTCCTGAACTATCGAAGAAGAGGTTGCAGTTGTTGTTTCCTGTACTGACAGAGGATGACTCATATCCTTAGCTCCAACACAAACAAGGTTAATACTGGGGCGATTAGCGACTATTTGCGGTCAAACACACAGTATCCCCACCCACAATCAGATTAGCGGGATCGGAACTGCTACTGCCAGGGCGAACGTCGCTGACCATTTCCCCGCAAGTCTAGCCTAAGCTAACTAGCTATGTCAAGAAGTTTTCAGTAATTTCATCTAGTCCTTTGAAAAACTTAACCAAATTTAGAGTATATAGCTATTGGCTATCCCCTTATTAGTTCTATATTCTGGGTTATAACTGTTGAGATTGTTTGGGCTGCCACCGGTAATGCGATGTTTATATTCTTAAGTTATGTTAATAGCTTAATTTCTATGGTTTTCATAGTCTAAAAACAATAGTTATCCTCTTGTGTGAATAGGAGGAAAATCTAAGCTGGTATCTCCAATTCAGTCGCTCATAAGTGGGTGGGTGGAATTAAATATAACTGGACTTCCCCCATACAGAAATACTAAAAAATTAACAAAACCCTTACTGCAGGTCGCTTCTCAGAAAAAATTGAAAAGACGCTACTGGGTACATTTTCCTTTTGAAAGTGGCTGTACCGTTGACTGTATCTAGATTAGAGCGATTCCGTAGAGTTGGCTGTATAGTGATCGCTAA
>NZ_JADBUE010000025.1:0-3971 GCF_020245805.1 Microcystis sp. M179S2
TAGGTTATGCCCGAATGCTTCGCCCCTACAGGACGCGGGCCGATGAAGATGTAAGGTTTTGAAACATGATTCTCTCAAAATCTTGCACCTGTGGGAGCAAAAAAAGACCCTAAGACCCTTACCTAGTCTATATTTCACATTTATTCAGCCAGCCCTAGATAATATTTTTGACAATAAGAAGGCAGAAATTCTCAAATAAAACTTCTTTCTTTTTGTGAATTGGCGATCTTTTCTTGTCCTTAATGCCTAGAAAATGTCACCTAATAACGTTTGTGATCAACTAATTGGCTGAGAGTCACCACCTGATAACCTCGATCGTGTAATTTAGCTAATAAATTCTTCAGTACGATCGCCGTATTCTCATCTCTTTCGGGGAACCCACCGTGAAGCACTAAAATCGCCCCAGGGAAAATAAATTGCGAGATATACCAAGTGGTAAATTGAGGATGATTCGTTCCTTTTCTGGTATCTAAAGGGATCATGGAAGCGAGGGCAAATCGGGACTCGTAGCCAGGGAATTTACCCAAAAACGAGCGCATAGATTGATTATAGAAGGCTTGACCGGGACGATACCAGCGCGGCACTTGACCGGCAAGACGACTTAAAATATCGTTAGCTTCCCGAAACTGACTGGCAAAAGCGTCGGCAGCCAGTTGACTGGTGCGGAGATCTTGGCTGCCGTGATTACCGATTTCGTGACCTTGGGCGATTAGACGCTCAATCAAGGTGCAGTTCGGTTGCAGGTGTCCTGTGATCAGAAAAAAAGTCGCCTTGACGGCAGTTGCCGGGCTGGCTTTTTCTCGATTATGAGCGGCGATCGCTGCTAAAATGCGATCGGTGGATTTTCCTTCCAGATCGTTGGGAGTGGGTAGATCATCGATAGTAAGAGCGATAATTTTCTCTCCTGTCGGTTGATAGAAAATTGCCCCTGGGAAAAGTCGAGCGATGATCGAGATAATTAATTTGGCAATGCTCATTTGGGGGGTTAAGGGATGAGAGGAGAAGCAAAGATTAGCGATTACAGGCCAAAGATTATTTCTGTAGGAGATATTTACGCATTTTATTCAGTTTCTGCATAAGCGACCAAACTGAGGATAGCGACTCCGGGTAAAAATAGGGTAGTGGCCACGGATGACAACTACCAAACCGGTGAGCCTTTTCAAGGTAAAAATTAGACATATCCGCCCTTAGATTGACTGATCATGGCTATTTACCACTGGTTCGGCGCTATCCTCGCCAATCCAAGCCCTGACTAACTCGTAGCCAAGACCGAGCAGAACCGGCCCGACGAATAAACCAATAATCCCGTAGGCGATCACTCCCCCGAACACCCCTAGCAGAATCACCACCATGGGAAGGGGCAGGCCGCGCCCCATTAAGATCGGTTTGAGGAAATTATCGACCAAGGTGGCGGGAATCATCCAGATGGTAAACAAGAGGGCGATGGAATTGGGTAGTGTTACCCAAGCGTGAATGAGCGCCCCCAAGACAATCAAACCGGGGCCAATTTGGAGAATGCCCAAAATTAGGGTGAGGAGAGTTAATAAACCGGCCGCAGGCGTTCCCACCGTTACTAAACCGATGCCGATCAAAAGACTCTGGATAATGGCAACGCCAATAATACCGCGGCTAACATTGCGGACGGTGGAGGCGGTAAGACCGGCCAGCGCAATTCCTCGACCTGGGGCAATCTTTTCCGCTAACCGGTTCATCAGGTGAGTCAGATTTTTAGCCGAGAGGGTGAGGGCCGCCGCAATCAGAATCGAGGCGATAAATTTCAGCACCGTCAGACCAGTACTGGTGGCCAGAGAAAGGGAGATTTTCCCCAGTTCTTTTAATTGTGGCTCGAAGCGTTGAAGAAATTGACCCGTGTTATCCGATGCCTGCTGCCAGAGACTGGCAATCCTTTCGCCGATCAGCGGCCAGGTGGCCACATCGGCGGGGGGAGGGGGAATCAGCACCGCACCAGTATCGATATATTCGGCCATCGTTCGCAGATTACCCGCCAGAACCGCTGCAATGCCACTCACCGGACCGATAATAATTCCTAGACAAAGTAGGGTGAGGAGAACTGCGGCCAGTTTCGCCCGGCCAGCGAGTAACTTTTTTAACCAGAGAAAGAGCGGATACCAAGCGATCGCTAGAATTGCTCCCCAGAGGATCATGGTTAGGAAGGGACGCAGCAGGGTAAAACCAGCAAATAACAACAGGCCGAGAAAAAACAGCCGGATGACGAGATCGATAATTTTAGCGTCATTTTTCATCAATAGCGATCGCCTTTTGGCTAGATGAGGACATTTCTGCAATTATGGCAGTTTTTCGTTATCGGTAGTGATTCGCTAGTAGTGGTGAGCCGTTTTGCTGATCTGGTGGGGATTGTGTAAAATGTTTCCCGATCAAAATAACTGCCCGATAAATCTTGATAACTGATTCTTTCAGGGTAAATCTCCTGACAAATATTTTTTTGGTCGGTGCAATGCTTACTTTAAATAGTCTTGAGGGAGTAAAATCGACTAATTTAATCTGTTAACAAGGATGCAGGCAAATTTATTAGAAGTGCGGGGGGCAACCCGTCGATTTGGGGGATTAGTCGCTGTCGATGGGGTTTCCTTTCAGGTACAAAAAAACGAGATTTTTGGCTTAATTGGACCCAATGGGGCGGGAAAAACGACTTTATTTAATCTGATCACCGGTTTAATCCCCCTATCGAGTGGTGATTTAATTTATCAAGGGTACAGTCTGGCGAATTATCGTCCTCACCAGATCGCTCAGGCAGGAATTGCCAGGACTTTCCAGAATTTGCGCTTATTTGGTGAATTATCGGCTTTAGAAAATGTGGCGATCGCTGGTAATATTCACAATAGCTCCAATCTCTGGACGGGAATTTTCGGTTTACCGGTTTCGAGAAGGGAGGAGGAAAAAACCTATAAAAGAGCAGCGGAATTATTAGATTTAGTCGGATTAACTGACCAAAGCAATCGGAAAGCCTCTAATTTAGCCTATGGTGATCAAAGACGCTTGGAAATCGCCCGCGCTTTAGCTTTGCAACCCCAGTTATTACTCCTCGATGAACCGGCAGCCGGGATGAATCCCAGCGAAAAGGGGTCATTAAGTCAGCTAATTCGACAAATTCGTGATAATTTAGCTTTAACTGTCCTGTTAATCGAACATCATGTGCCTTTAGTGATGGGATTATGCGATCGCATTGCCGTGTTAGATTTCGGTAAGTTAATCGCTTTGGGAGACCCGGCCACAGTCAGGGAGAATCCCGCGGTGATTGAAGCTTATTTAGGGGATGAATAAGGATTTTAGATATAGCAGCTATCTTCATGGTGAGGTACGAAGTTTTCGTTTTGGGGAGCCGGTCGTCAGTTATCAGTTATCAGCCTTTTTCTCCCTTCTCCCCGCTCTCCTACTGCACTAAAGCGACGGAGAATGTCATACCTGAGCTTATTTTTTTAGACAAATTACTGCATTTTTAGCATCCATTCTACCGTGCGTTCATACAGTTCTAAATTACCGGTTTTTATCAAAGCATTAGCGGCTTTTTGCAAAGAGTTAAGGCTCGCTACTCGGCTACTAGGATTTTTATCATCGTAGGTAGCAAGAGCCTAATTATAATAAGCTTCGCCATAATTAGGCTGATAACTAATTGCTAATTGATCATCCGCAATCGCTTCTTTCTTCTCGCCCATTTTTTCCTTAACTAAACCTCGATTATAGTAAGCTTCAGCATAGTTAGACTGGAGAGCAATAGCCATATTTAAATCCTCCAAAGCACCAGTATTATCTCCCAAATCAAAGCGAATAACTTTTTTCTAAAAACCCTTGACAAATGCCGAGACTTGCTTTATACTTTATGTATAATGGGAATCCGTGCGCCCATATATATAGGGTTTTTGAGGGAAGATAAGAGAGAAAAAAATAGACTCCAAAACCGGGATGGGTAGGAATAGGGATAAAGGTATGAA